>NZ_LZPJ01000039.1:0-21345 GCF_001729365.1 Acinetobacter sp. YK3 | reverse complement strand
AAAAAGCTGCCAGATCTGGCAGCTTTTTTAATTTGGGCTGAGTTATCAAGTCATTAAAACTTAAAATTCACTGAAGCTGTAAAGTTACGCGCCACACCCCACATATTTGTAGTATTTGCCTTGTACTCTTTATCAAATAAATTATTCACATTTAAACCAAGACTGACATCTGGAGTCATTTGATAACGCCCCATCAAATTGACCAACGCATAGCTATCTTGTCGGTTCAATTGGGCAGCTAAGCCCCCAGCTTTCGCGGAAGCGGCATCATAAATTTCACTTTGCCAATTCACACCACCGCCTAAAGTGATCTTATCCAGCTTATATGTGGTAAATAATTTAAAGGTATTCTTTGGTAAAATAGGATTCAGAATCTCACCATTCTGATTTTTAGCATCAGTATGTGTATAGCCAGCCTGAATATTCCAATCTGGTAAAACTTCACCAGCAAGACTCAATTCATAGCCCTTCACTTTCGCACCATCTACAGCAATATAAGGCTGAAAATCCAACTCTGCTGTTCCGGCACTGGTATCCTGAATTGCGAAGTTATCCTGTTTCATTGAGAAATAGGCAGCACTTGCGTTCAAACGCCCTTCATAAAAATCTGCTTTTAGACCCACCTCAAAACTATTGCCTTCTTCTGGATCTAGATAGTTTTCATTTTTATCTTTTCGAGAAGAAGGATTAAAAATTGTGGTATAGCTGCTATAAGCAGATACATTCTCCGTCAGATCAAGAATTAAACCTGCATACGGCGTAAAAACCCCATTCTGTTTTTGTTCATTATCCGTGGTTTTACGTTCCCAGTTACTAAAACGTGTACCTAATACCAGTTTTAATGGATCAAGCAATTGTAATTTCGCAGCGGCAAAGGCGCCTAATTGTTGCTCATCTACAAGATTACGACCACTTTGTTTTATATCAGGTCTCAGACTCTTGCCATTCCAACCTGCAATATTTTCAACGACATAATAACGGTTGAAAGTTGGATCATCCGATTGAATCCGATAACCATTTACCCCAAAACTAACATCATGTTCTTGCCCAAATGCCTGAAACTTTCCTGATGTATATAAATCTAGGGAATGTACCTCTGGTGTACTTTCTAAACGCCCACTCGTCACCACCATTTGCCCTGGTTGTAAGGTTAAGGTTTTATTCACACTATATGGCTTATCATAAGTAATGCCCCCAGATCCAGCGACGCCATACTCACGTTTATTGCTTGCCTTGGTAAATGCATAATTCGCAATTGCCTGCCAGTTATCATTAAACCGGTGTTCAAGGCCTAGAAAAATATTTAATTTCTCAGTGTCGCTAAAGGTAAAGTTTGCCGCAGGATTATCCTTTCTCCCAAAACTTACCTGTTTTTGTCCATCATGCGTTATAAATGGAAAACCGTGCGCCGTCGCCCCATCAATTTTAACTTGTTGTGCTGTAAAAGCCGTTGTAAGCGTTGTTTTATCGTTTAAATCAACATCTAAGGCCCCATAAATCACTGCATTTTGACGATGAAACCGATCCTGTTGATTGCCGCCTTCCTCATAAACAGCGACGGTACGACCACGAATCGAGTTATCCTGATTTAGCCCACCGCTTACATCAATTTGACTCCGATACCGATCCCAATTACCCGCTTGTACATTAACGGCCCCTTTTAACTCTGCTGTAGGACGTTTTCGTACATAGTTAATGCTGGCACTTGGATTGCCTGATCCACTGGTCAAACCTGTAGCGCCTTTGGTCACCTCGATACGTTCATAAAGTGCTGAATCTTCAAGACCAAACATATCTGCACCACCAAAAGAAGCAGTTGATGTCGGTATTCCATCGCGTTGAACATTGGTGATTGCAAAACCTCGTGAATAATAAGTGTTATAGCCCGCACCCAATTGCCCGTACTGAACCATGGTGACACCAGCAGTCTGAGCCAAGACATCATTGGTACTATTCAGATTTTGATCTTCAATTTGTTGTGCTGTAAATACCGTGACACTCTGAGGTGTTTCTTTAAGAGATAAATCGAGTTTCGTCGCAGATTTTGATTTTTTTACGGTATAGGATGGATCTGCTTGTTCTGCTTTTAAATGAATTGTGGGTAAAACATTATTGCTCTCTTGGTCCACGCGAGAATCATTTGCCCATGCGACATTGTGATATTGACCAGCCAAAACAAACATGATCGCAGTATATAAATGATGGTGCTTCATTCTTTCCCCCTAAAAATATTTTTTTACATTCTACATAAATGCAAATGATTATCAATAACAATGGTTTCCTTTGCTCCTTTTGGATTTGATTAAGTTTTTGAATATAAGCTTTAATTTTGCTAAAATTTAAACAATAATTATTATCATTACTATTTGCAGATTTCACATATGACTTTAAAACTAATCGGGATCACTGTCACACTTTTATCCTGCATGGGTCTTTATCTCAGCCATCCCAATCAAAATTTCTTAAAAAACCAACTGGGTCGTTATTTTTTTTATACAGCCATAATCGGTTTATTGATCGGTTTAAGCATATTGCTTTATGCGTTGCCTTTACTCGTGGCAATCTTGATCTGGCTTGCAATTGCGACACTAGTCTGGTCATTCGCTCCTCTGCTGATGCTCATGAAAAGGTCAAATTAAAATGGATATGCTGAAACAAAAATTACAATCAGACTGGTGGACAAAAACGTTTGCCGGTTTGTTTCTTGGCTTGAGCTTTGCCATGGCAATGGGTGCAATTATCGTTCTACTCAACAAGTCTCACTCGGACTCCTCTATTGCACCTCAATTAGGTATGTGGTCGATCCCATGGTTCTGGCTAATTGCTTTCTTTATTGCCTATTTCATTCCGAAAGGTTGGCAAACGATGCTGATTTTCAGTATCGCGAATGTGCTTGCTTATGTCCTGTTGTTCTGGTTGAGAGGTTAAAAATGAAAGTTCGTGCAGATATCATTAAAACAGGTAAAAATCTTCATACATGGGTCGGAATCAGCGCAGGTATTCTTCTGTTTATCTGTTTTTTTGCTGGTGGTTTAACCATGTTTCAACATCAGTTGAGTCAATGGGCAACACCTCCTCAACAAAAACTAGCAGCCATTCAACCTAACCAATATAACCAGCTCGTTGAACAGGTGCAGGCACAATATCCAGAGACAAAGAAAGCCTTTACGCTCAGTTTCAGCTCACCAGAAGGACATAATGCGCCGATTCAATGGGAAGCAGCACATGAGCCAGAAGAAGATCATCATGGAGTTAATATTGCTCAAACCAGCATGTTGGCAACACTCGATGCCAATGGTCAGTTGATTGCTCAACAAGTGAATGTATCTAAATTAGGCTGGCTGATTGAACAGCTTCATGAAACCGCAGGCATTCCAGGCATGATGGGACATCATACTGCTGGTGTTATGGTGATGGGTGTGGTTTCAGTTCTATATTTTCTTGCAATTATGTCTGGTCTGATCGTGTTATTGCCGACATTGATCAAAGATTATTTTGCTGTCCGTCCAGGTAAAAATAAAAAACGTTTTTGGTTAGATACCCATAATGTTATCGGGATCACCAGCTTACCATTTCATATTATTATCAGCGTTACCGTCGTTGTTTTTGCCTTTCATGATATTTTCTATGGCGCACTCAGCCAGCTGGTCTCAAAAGACAAACCACTTTTTGAACGACCGCCTGCGGTAAAAATTGTTGATCCAGCACCACAGCTCGATGTAGAAAAGATTTTCCAGAATATACAAAAAGCTGCACCTGATTATCGCATTGATGGTATCCGTTTCAACCAGCTGGATCATCCTGAACGGGCCTCTGCGTTTGTTGCACTGTATCATCCAGATCGCATGCTACGGGGCGATACTTTTGATTATATGAATTTTAATCCTTATCAAGATTCACCTTATCCAACCAAAACCCTATCAACAGAAGAAAGCTCGGCTGCATCACTGATCCGTTCTATGTTCGCACTACATTTTGGAAATTATGGTGGTGATTCCATTCGCTGGATTTATCTCATCTTTGGTTTAGGTGGTGCTTATTTATTTTATTCTGGCAATATCCTTTGGATTGAAACCCGTTTACGGAAACAGAAAAATCCTAATCTGCCAGCTCCACAACAACGTAAGGATGTGATGTTTATTGCTAATCTTACGATCGGCGCATGTCTAGGTTGTATGCTGGCAATATTTGTGAGCATGCTGGTTGGTCGCTGGGCCTACGTCATACCAATGCAATTACAAAGTCATAACCATGTATTCATGTACAGCTACTATTTTGTGTTTATTGCTTGTGTTTTATACAGCTTTCTAATTGGAGCAGCCAAAGCATTACCTCAGCTCTTCTTTGCAATTGCGGTGATTTTATTGCTTATTCCAACTACTTCTGTTCTCGCTTACCTATTTCCTATTCAAGGGTTATGGCATTCAACAGGATATTTAATCTGGATAGATATTATTGCAGTATGCTTCTCTTTACTGTTTTTAAGGTTTTATCAACAAGTAAGAGATCGAGCACTAAGCGCACCCGTAGGTTCAATTTGGTCTGGTCAAAAACAGGATCATTCAGTTCTTACAGAAAATCAAGTCTAACTTATTCGTAGATCCAGAGATAAAACAGTCTAATTATTTTTAAAAGCGTAAAAAAGCCGATGATATCATCGGCCTTTTTATTGATATGAGGTTTAGTTGCTTTGTCCAGCTAACCACGCCATGAATTTTTGACGTTCAGCTTTCGATGCTTTTTGCCATAATTCTGCCATTTGCTGATCGGTTGTTTTTGTTGTTCCTACTTGAGCTGCTGTGGTTACAGCAACGGGCGCAGTTGCAACAACCGCTGCTTGTGTAGCAGTTCCTGAATAAACAGGCGCTGGCTGATTGGCAACATTGTTTTTATTCTTTTGGGTTAAATCCAGAGTACGGCTTAAAAAATTATTGCCAGAGAACCAAGGTTGCGCTTCATTGTTCGCGCCTGTTTGTTGTACAACAAGCTTTTTATTTTGATCATATAAAGCAACCGTAGGCTGATCAGCATATTTCTTTGCTGCTTCAAAATCTTTAGGTGCGTTGATCAAACCTAAAGTATAAGTTTGATTATCTTGAAGGTTCGGTGCCTGAATCGTGACGACACCCGACTTAAGGATGTCATGCTCACCATTCAAATGCTCAAAATATTCACGATAACGAACGTTAACCACTAAATTACCCGGATCGACCTGATAGTTATTTTTTTTTGAAGGAATTAATCCATTATTCACTTCTTGACCATTTACAGCAAGAATCACGATTTCTTCAGGTGCAGTGATTGTAACTGCTGAAAACACTGAACAACTTAATAATAACCCGAAAGCAGCAACACCAACTCTTAAAGACATTAGACTCTTCTCGTTATAAACAATTTATGAAACCGTATGCACTATGCAATGCGATTATGACGATTTTATGACAAAAGTTAAAACTGCCTATTGCAACAATTTAGCTTTGTTAAGATAAGTACAGCTTCAAACCAGCAAAAGAAAAAAGCTTTATCTAAAACTTAGTGTTAAAAGGCAAAGATTTCAACATTCTTTGATATCTACAAACCCTTAATACAACCCTATTATTATTTATTTTTGATTTTTACTGAGTTTTTAATAATTTAGATTGCAATTCAAGATTTTCTCTAAAAAGATTTTTCTGTAACTTTTCGCGATTGGTACCCTCTAACAACTCCTTAAACACTTTTACATCATATGATCTAATGAACAGGGTCAAAATGATGATTACACCAATCTTGCAATTCAGGGTATAAAAAATGCCAGACAATACTTCGTTAAGTGTTAATTTGGACTCACAAAGTAAAATAGAAATATAAGTGCCGCCAGCATAAGACTAGCGATAACCAGATAAAAATCTACCGTATTAAAGCTTTTCAAAAACTTAAAAATATTCATAATTATCAACCTCTTCTCGTTAAAATTTTTATATCAGATTAAGTGTAATAATTCGTAATCGGATTGTAATTATCGTGTTTAAATTATTACCACATTGTAACAATTGAAACATCTTGTCTCTTTCGCAAGAACATATAAGCAGCAAAAAACCACCCGAAAGTGGCTTTGCTTAACAATGATTAATACTTAATTTGGATTAATGAAATAAAAATATAAAATAAGTATGACAAGCACAACGCTTGCAACAATCAGATAAGCCCCAATTGTGTTAAAGCTTTTTAAAAACTTGATAATATTCATAATTTTCAACCCCTTGAAAAGTAAAATAAAGCACCCCAAAAACAGTACCTTACTCTATTATTTTACCAAATGGTCAAAAATACTCAATTCAAATCTACAGTACTGAGTTTGTTTTTTATAGATAATTTAAATGGATAAGCTCCCATGCATAGAGAGTATCTACTCTGGGGGAAAACTTAACTATAGATCGCATCGCCATTCAGCTTTTAATGGCCGATGAATAATTTGAATAACCTGTCCTATGCAAATAGCTAATGAATGTAGGTCAGATGTCATTCTTACAGAAGCTTTGGGTGGAAAAGTAATCTGTCCACCCAATTTCATTAGAAATCAGTCGCCTTAATCTCCAATCGGAATTGATAATTTAAGCTGATTACTTCTATGCTCTAAAGGTAATGGACTATGTTTGATAATTTTTTGTTGATAATCTTGGTTTGAAATCATCCCTCTATTTCGAGCCTTCTGTAGTGAGTTGAATTGCTGCTCTTGCCCATGCGCATCTAAAGCACCCAAATGTCGATGCTCAAGATAATACTGCGCTCTGTCATGAGGACTCATATTAGAAGTAATTGATTGAATTTCATTCAGATTTTCTAAATCTTGAGTGCGTTGACTTAGACGATCTTGCTCTTGCTGCTTCAATGACTCAAAGAAATCAACTTGTTCACTACTCTCGATTTGATATTGAGGTTCGTCGTTTTGCAAAATCAATATAGATTGAGGTTTATTAAACAAGTCATCTGCACTATAGACTGAACCAGAAATCACCGTACTTATAAGAAGAATTAATATTTTTTTCACCAAGCCCACCCAATAAACAAACAAATAAAGACAAGTGTATATTTTACACTTTTCACATAATTATTTCAAATTAAGTGCTATAAAAACAAAAACTTATGATTAAACCAATAAATCATAACAGCCTTTTAAAGTTACTGGTATTTCAGTAAGTCACAGGTCAATTGGCTTAAAAAGCATACAACGGGCTTTCCGCGAAATATAAGACAGCTTCTCAAAGCGATTGAAATAACTGGTTTTAAATATTTTTTAATAATTTAATTAACACGAAGTCATCATTTCTAGATGGATAAAACAAATGCGCCACAAACCGAAACCCTCTACTTTTTTGTTTTCATGGATATTGAGAGATCAAACGTAGGAGAACTTCGGTATGAACAACCTAAACAATGAATATCAAGAATTAAATCAATTGCTTAAAGGCATTAAATTTGCCATGGTTACTTTCATTTCTGAAAAAGGCCACTTACACTCTGTCCCAATGACTACTCAAGATACTGATTTTAATGGAATCGTATGGTTTTTAGGTTCTAAAAGTTCTGAACTTGTGAAAAGTATTCCGCTAAATAACCAAGTCAATTTGGGATATAGTAATATATCGAATAATGATTATGTTTCGATTAATGGTATCGCTGAGTGTGTCGTCGATCCTGCGATTCTTGATCAGATCTGGTCTCCTGCTTATGAAGCATTCTTTGAACATGGTAAATCTGACCCGGATATTCAATTACTTCGTGTGATCTGCAACGGCGCTCAATACTGGAAAGGTTCAGGTAAAGTAGCAACCCTATTCAAACTTGCTAAAGCTTCTATTACAGGAGAATCTGAGGAGCTGGGCACGACGAAAAATATCTCACTGTAAATTTAGTGAACTTTCTTACAAGACGGCACCTGATTTGTCTTCTCTCAATGAAATGCTCCTCTAATAGCGTATAAGTTTAAAAGAGAAATTTTTTACTCCAATAAAAAAGAGCACATAAAGTGCTCTTTTTTTGATGCCCGATCTAAACTTAGTTGAAAGTTTTGAAACGTGCTGCATCATCCATATATGTTTTGTCGCCAGCAGCAGCTTCGATAGAACCGAATACAAGCTGAGCACGTAATTTCCAGTTTGCAGGAATATCAAAAGTTTCTGCAACTTCTGCATCAATAATTGGGTTGTAATGCTGTAATGACGCACCAACACCAATTTCAGATAAAGCAGTCCAAGTTGCAAATTGAGCAATTGCACTTGAGTGTTCAGACCATACTGGGAAGTTATCTGCATATAGCGCGAATTGCTCTTGTAGACCTTTTACAACATCTTGATCTTCATAAAATAACGCTGTACCAAAACCTGCTGCAAAGCTATCAATTTTCGCACTTGTATTAGCGAAAGCTTCGGCTGGAACCATTTTACGTAAAGTTTCACGTACGATTTCCCAGAATTTTGCATGTGATTCACCATATAAAGTCACAACACGTGAAGTTTGTGAGTTGAATGATGATGGGCTTTGTTTTACAGCTTCACGGATCGTTTCTTCAATTGTTGCTTGGTCTACTGTAAGGTTTTTACCAATCGCATAAATTGTACGGCGTGATTTAATACTATTTAAGAAGTTGCTCATGTTGTTATTCCTACCTTGTGCCCTGAGGCGTTATCTTGGATTGAATGTAGTGTATAACGAGGTATTTTTCAGGAATAGACCAAAAAACATAACAGATCGTTCTTTTTTTGAAACAATGCTAATTCATATACTGTTCGGGTTCAGATGCAGTTGGACTTTGTTTAGTTCACTTCTAGCTCACAGCCCTTGCAAATCTTATTATTTTGTTCTGTTCCACTCTATCTCTTTTAGTAGAATGATTTGTAATCACGCAATGATATTGCCAGCTATATCTTGTTTTTAAAAGAAAAAAAGCCGAAAACTCGGCTTTTATTTCGTCTTGGAATCTAATTTATTTGTCTGTTTCAAATAACGCAGCAACGAATGATTTAGCCGAGAATGGACGTAAATCATCAATCTTCTCACCAACACCAATATAGCGAATCGGCACGTGAGTACGACTTGCAATATTGAATAGTACACCGCCTTTTGCAGTACCATCCAGTTTGGTAATGGTAATACCTGTTAGGCCAACAGCCTCATCAAAAAGCTGAACCTGATTAATCGCATTTTGACCTGTACCGGCATCTACAATTAGCATGATTTCATGCGGTGCAGTTGCATCAATTTTCTGCATCACACGTTTAACTTTTTTCAACTCTTCCATCAAGTTGGCTTTGTTTTGCAAACGACCAGCGGTATCTGCAATCAATACATCAATGCCTTTGGCACGCGCACTTTCAAATGCATCAAAAATCACAGAAGCACTATCAGCACCATGCCCTTGAGCCACAACAGGAATGTCATTGCGCTCACCCCAGATTTGCAATTGTTCAGTTGCTGCTGCACGGAATGTATCGCCCGCAGCCAACATCACTTTCTTGCCTTCACCTTGTAAACGCTTCGCCAATTTACCAATGGTTGTAGTTTTTCCTACACCATTTACACCTACCATCAAAATCACATACGGTGATTTATTCGGATCAATATGCAGTGGTTTAACACGTGGAGCAAGCAAAGCAACCAATTCTTCCTGAAGTGCCTTGTATAAAGCATGCGAATAAATCAAATCACCACGAGCAGTACGTTCAGTCAAATTGGCAATAATAGTTTTGGTCGCATCAACACCAATATCTGCAACTAAAAGTTGTTCTTCAACTTCTTCCAGTAATTCGTCATCAATTTCTTTACCACCAATCAGAATATTGACCATACCATCCGTAAAACTACGACGGGTTTTCGTCAAACCATCTTTCATACGACCAAAGAAGCCTGTTGATTTGGCTTCTTCTTCAACAGCTGCCGATGCTGGTTGCGCTACTACAGGGGTTTCAACTGTTTGCTGTACAGCTGGCTCTATAATGGGAACATCGACAGCAGGTAAACTTGGTAATGTCACATCGTCATCACCGATGTCAGCATTTATCAAGAATTTATTTTGCATATTCGATTGCTGTTGCATGTCGATTCCTTGAGAGTAAAGCAGCTTTTAAAATGGGGCCAGTCTAGCATAAATTGCTATCGTTTTCCCGAATGGGACAATTGATTCATTTGTAATGAAAATGAGTCGATTAAAACTCACTCATCTTCTTTCGCCATCGCTGGATATTGTCTAATCCGGCTTGATTCAAATTGATAAGCATTTAATAACTTTAAATAATCTAGACGGCGAATTGGCGTCTGTTCTAAAACATCATGCGCCATATGCTGGGTTCTTGGATGGCTGGCCTGATGAGCAAACTGCACCACTTGCTGATATTGAGATGCATTGATTGGACGTAGTAATGCGTTATACGCAAGTATAAAAATGGACAAAATAATAATACCGACCAAAATATTATAAAATTGGTCCAGTTTGAATCCTAATCTGGATTGCATCACTTTATGTTTAGAAAGTATAGACAACATAACCTACCTCGAATTAGAGGTAGTGTATGTCTCTGATTCGCTTAGGACAAGTACAACGTTCAATAAGTCACAATTCCACAACTTATTGAACGTGCAAACAACTTTAGCTGTGATTAACTGACCAGCGAACGAACAAAAGCAAAGTACAAAATGAATGCAATGATGACGAGAACAATGAAAATTGCAAACATGCCGACTCCACTTTCTGCATCAGCAGGATGTAAATCATCGTCATCGGCAATATTCTTCAGCTCGCCATCATAAATTTTATAAAAACGGTCTTTCTGTTCAGGGCTTAAATGGCTGGCAAAGTCATATACACGCTTACGCTGAGCAAGACAATAATCACCTAGATGAATTTCCTGATGAAAGATCGCCTCATCAAGTAATTTACGATGATGATGAGCAAGCGCAATGATTTGGCTTTCTAATGGAGGAACATCAACGTTCACACCATCAATCACATTTGACATGTTATTCTCCTTTTCTCTTATTCTCACTTTGATTCTACTTAAAATTATTTGTGGTAAATGTTTAATCGTGTAAGCTTTTATTTACGCAAAATTGCTGAATATATTTGACAATTCCATCAATTTGTCATATTACTTTAATAATTCTAAGTTAAAGTAGCTTAAATTCAAAGTAGAGTAACTTTGGATAGAATTTGCGGTAATCATAATTAAAATAAGGAGTTATTATATGATTCAACATTTTACACACCATGAACTAGAGCATCTATATGCAAATGCGGTCAATACAATTCAATCGCAAAAAAACTTCCAAGATGCAGTAAAAGAGCTTGAGGAAGTCGCTAAAGCAGGTCACGGTAAAGCGGCACTATTTTTAGCAGAATTGTATTATCAAGGCTTCCGAGTAGAACGTGATTCCTTGAAAGCTCAGTATTGGCAGAAGATGGCAACCCTTCAAGCTTAAAGAAACGTCCTTGCGCTATATCAAAGCTTTCATCGCTTTGATTTGCTCAGGTGGCGTTTTTTTAATGCCTGTTAAACTATAATTAGTAAGATGATCTCCTCTTTTTCACTCGTACTGCATTAAAACATAGCCCTCTCTTGATCGAATTTTCCGACCAATAAAAACACAATAACTCTATTTCATCCAAAGCCTTAGCTTACAAAATTAAAGAACTTATATGTCAATTTTCTAAGTAACTACAATATTTGCTTACGATTTTAGTCAATTGTTAAACATAAATGACATCTAGATTTCTTATAATGAACCATAAGTTTAAGAATATTAGTTCAATAAAATGTATCGCTTTAACCATTTTCAGCCGGTTTCACGAGAGTTGATGATTAAAATTTCAATTCTAAAAACAATGATGTACTGTGGTGCACTTTGGGGCCTTTACCACGAAGGTTGGGCAATCAAATCTGATCAGGACGGTCATGTCTTCCCTTTCTGGCTCAATGGTGTACAAGCCCATCGTTATGCCAAAGCCAACTGGAAACACTACACGCCACGGAAAATTACCCCTAAGGATTTTCATGAGTCATTGCTTCCCACTTTAACCCGCTTGCAGGTTGAGCCAGCATTATTCAACTCATCACACCGCAAATTTAAGCTCTCAACACAGCAAATGCAGCATTTCTTTTTTATGCCCCGTGAAGCAGTTATACCTGCTTAAAACATGATTTAGCACCAGTGATGACTTTTTGAGCATTTATAAGAAAAAGTTATCATTGGAGTGAAATTAGCACTTTGCAATTAAAAAAAATACCGTTAAGTTAAATGAAAATGACAATACAACACAGGTGGATAAACAATGACAATCGTTGCTCAAGTCATCAAGAATAAAGCAGTACAATCAATTTTTACAATTTCACCCAATGCGACTGTACTTGAAGCAATTAAGATCATGGCCGATAAAGGTGTCGGTGCTCTGGTTGTTGCTGAAGATGAAAAAGTTGTTGGAATTTTCTCTGAACGTGACTACACGCGTAAAATTGCCTTAATGGAACGTTCATCAAATAACACGCCTGTTGCAGACATTATGACCTCGAAAGTCATTTCGGTCAGTCTTAATCATACAGTAGAAGAATGTCTTAACCTCATGACCGATCGCCATTTACGTCATCTTCCAGTACTGGATCAAGAAAAGTTAGTGGGCTTTATTTCAATTGGAGATCTGGTAAAAGCAGCAATGGACGATCAACGCATTCTGATTGAGCAGCTTCAACAATATATTTCTGGTTAATTTTAATCAAAAACAAAAAGGGCAAATGAATTGCCCTTTTTTATGACTTATTACAAATTAAGCTTTTAGAAAATTTTGAATAGCTGGAACAAGACGTTGCAACAACTCATCGGCTTGCGCTTGCGTCATATTCAAAGGTGGTAGTAAACGAACAACTGAACCAGCCGTCACGTTCACAATCAACTTATATTCATCACGCGCAATTGCAACCAGCTCAGCACAATCTTTTGGTAATTGAATACCAATCATCATCCCGAAACCACGCACCTGTACATGATGATCCGCCAACTGTGCTCTTAACTGATCAACAATATAAGCACCCACTGTTGCAGCATTTTCAACAGCATTTTCCTTTTCCAATGTATCAAGCACGGTATATACCACACGTGAACCCAGCACTGTACCACCATAGGTTGAACCATGGCTTCCTGCGCCAAGTAGGCCTACCGCCTTACCTTGTGTCATCACCGCACCCACAGGAAAACCATTCCCCAAACCTTTTGCTGTGGTCATGACATCAGGAATAATATTGGTATGCTGATAAGCAAAATATTTGCCTGTACGGCCATTACCCGTCTGGATCTCATCCAGCATCATGAGCCAGTTATGCTGATTACATAAAGCACGCACATCTTCCAGATAGCTAAAGCCTTGAGGTGCAGTATTCACCCCACCTTCACCTTGAATTGGCTCAATCAGGATGGCAACGATATCTGGATGAGTAATGGCTGCTTCTTGAATGGCTTCAACATCTCCAAACGGAACACGAACAAAGCCCTCTACCAAGGGTGCGAAACCTTCCTGTACTTTCTTATTGCCTGTTGCGGATAAGGTTGCAAGTGTACGGCCATGGAAAGATTGCTCTGCCACTAAAATTTTAGGATTGGCAATGCCTTGTTGTGAGCCAAACTTACGCGCAATTTTAATTGCTCCTTCATTGGATTCGGCCCCACTATTTGAGAAGAAGATTTCCTCCATTCCAGAAACTTCAGCGAGTTTCTGTGCAGCGGCAGTTTGCCAAGGAATTTCAAATAAATTACTGGTATGCACTAAAGTTGCTGCCTGTTCAGCAATGGCTCCAGCAATGACAGGGTGTGCGTGCCCTAATCCACATACTGCAATGCCTGTTAATGCATCTAAATACTCAGTGCCATCTGCTGTATATAAATACGCCCCTCGCCCTCGTACAAAGCTGATCGCCTGGCGACCATAAGTAGCCATAAGATGTGTGGGTTGATCAGGTTGCACAGGAGCAAGAGTGATATTAGTCATAACAAACTCAATCTATCAGTAGTTGTGGTGAAAAAAGTTATATAAGCAAAAACTTGCATAGATTGAAAGCTTAAAGTCACATTTATACAAGAAAAATCTTTTGCAATCCTCCGCCACGCTATTTTTTAGGTATAATGCAGGGAGATTAGTAGAGGATCTATCTATGACGGAACAA
This sequence comes from Acinetobacter sp. YK3, assembly GCF_001729365.1. Taxonomy (NCBI): domain Bacteria; kingdom Pseudomonadati; phylum Pseudomonadota; class Gammaproteobacteria; order Moraxellales; family Moraxellaceae; genus Acinetobacter; species Acinetobacter sp. YK3. Next base: position 7,162 of record NZ_LZPJ01000039.1, on the reverse strand, counting down.
GCGCGTGATACAGTAGCGTTAATTCGTGATCAAATTGCGAAACACCCTGTTTTACTTTACATGAAAGGCACTCCACAATTCCCGCAATGTGGTTTTTCTGCTCGTGCAGTAGAAGCACTTAGCCAAATTGGTCGTCCATTTGCGTATGTAAATATCTTGGAAAATCAAGATATTCGTGCAACTTTACCGCAAATTGCAAACTGGCCTACTTTCCCACAACTTTGGGTAAATGGCGAGCTTATTGGTGGTAGTGATATTATGCTTGAAATGTTCCAGAATGGTGAATTAAAGCCATTGGTTGAACAGTACAGCCCTGCTCCAGAAGCATAAGTTGTAAAGCAAAAAGCCAATCAAATGATTGGCTTTTTTATTGGATAGCCATTAGTTTGGACTAAAACCTACATAGCGAAATAAGCCTTCTACCCCTAAATCAGCTTTATAAATTTGCATTTCAGGATAATTTGCCTGACTCACCGTTGCAAAAATATTCATATTTGGATCTTCATGAATTTCATCAACCGATTGTGACAAAACCTCATCAAAACGATCTGCGATAAATTCAAAACCTAAATCCATTGCCATAAACAAGGTATGTTCACAAGGTTGAATATATTGTTCCTGATCCCAGTCTAAAACTGCATGCTGGCAATATGGACAGGCAATATTTTGGGTGGCGTCGGCAATGTTAATCAGTTGGTATGACATAATAATAAAGCATCAAAAGTTTCATGCAGTTTAAAAGAATATGATGCCCGAATCTATCTTCAATACTTTTGAATGGAAGGATTTCAATCATGGCAACACTTGAACGGGCGATTTCACTTGCAGCTGAACGGCATGCAGGCCAAGTGGATAAAGCCAATGCGCCCTATATTTTGCATCCATTAAGGGTCATGTTGAACGTGCCAGACATTGAGCACAAAATCGTTGCTGTTTTACATGATATTTTAGAAGACACAACAACCACGATTGATGAACTCTATAGATTAGGTTTTCAGACACATCTGATCGACGCAATTATTGCCCTTACCAAGCAGGAGGGCGAATCCCGAATACAAGCGGCCCAACGGACTGTACAGAATCCCATTGCACGTGTTGTTAAATTGGCTGATATCACAGACAATATGGACTTGTCGCGGATTCAGTCTCCGACAATGAAAGATTTTGAACGATTGAAAGAATATCAACAGGTTCGAGATATATTATTATCCCAAAATGTTTAATAATTGCATTTATAATGATTTAACCTGAACACAATAAGCTGGAGTTTATAGCGTAATGCTAACGGATTTAGATGATTTTTATTGCTTTGCGCTTGTGGTTGAGCATGGTGGTTTTAGTGCAGCTGAACGTGCGACTGACATTCCAAAATCAAAATTAAGCCGTCGGGTATATAACCTCGAAGAACAACTTGGTGTACGTCTGATTCAGCGTAGTTCGCGTCATTTCGCAGTGACTGATATCGGGATGGATGTCTATCGCCACGCGCAAGTCATGATGAATGCAGCGCAAGCAGCACATGATGTGGTGAATCATTTAAGTAGCCAGCCACGCGGTGTGATCAAAGTCAGTGTGCCTGTCGATATTGCCCAAAACCAAATGGCAAAAATCCTGCCTGCTTTCTTGAAAAAGTATCCTGAAGTACGTGTTCAGATGTTGGTCAGCAATCGTCGAGTCGATGTCATTAATGAAGGAATTGATCTGGCTTTACGAGTGCGTTCTAAATTAGATGATGATCCGAATCTGGTACTACGACAGTTTGAAGCGATTGAACAACGTCTTTTTGCCAGTCAAGCCTATTTAAATGAGTTTGGTAATCTGACAACCCCAGAACAGCTTGCCGAACATCGAATTATCAGCATGTCAGAAGATCATCTTGACCAGCAATTCTTGTTAACTGGCCCAGATCATCAGCAGAAAAAGATTAAGGTGAATCCTGTCATTATGGGATCAAATCTTTTAATGTTGGCAGAGCTGGCAACACAAAATTGCGGGATCGCCTTGTTACCAGACAGCATTGCACAAGACTTTGTTAAGACAGGACAACTGGTGACTGTACTACCTGAATGGACAGCGCCACATGGTGTTTTCCATGCAGTTTATCCATCTCGTCGCGGCTTGTTACCTGCCGTACGTGTATTTATTGATTATCTGGTTGAGCAATTAACGCAGTGCTCAACAAAGAAAAGGCCCGATTAATCATCGAGCCTTTTTCTGTATCACAACACAATTAAACTGCTGGATAATGCCCTGTACCTTCTGGCCACGGGGTCAGTAATTCAAAACCGTCATCAGTCACCGCAACCATATGTTCCCATTGTGCAGAAAGTGACTTGTCTTTGGTGACCACAGTCCAGCCATCATTTAACTCTTTCACATGCGGCTTGCCTGCATTGACCATCGGTTCAATGGTAAAGACCATGCCTTTTTTCAAGACCATCCCTTGGCCTTTTTGTCCGTAATGCAAAATATTCGGCTGTTCATGATAGATACGGCCGATGCCATGTCCACAATATTCACGAACAATGCTATAGCCTGCATTTTGGGCAACTGTCTGGATCGCATGACCAATATCACCTAATGTTGCACCAGGTTTAACGGTATGAATACCTGCCAACATCGCTTCGTAGGTCGTTTCAACCAGTTTCTTAGCTTCAGGACTCGGCTCACCGACAAAATACATGCGGCTGGTATCGCCAAAATAGCCATCTTTAATCACAGCCACATCGATATTCAAGATATCGCCTTCTTGCAAAATCTTTTTGGCAGAAGGAATAGCATGACACACTTCTTCATTGACAGAAATACAGGTTGTCTTGGTAAAACCGTGATAGCCAACATTGGCTGGAATCACCTGCAAGGTATTCACGATATAATCATTGCAGATATCATCTAAATATTCAGTTGAAACGCCAGGCTTAATATAAGCACCAATCATTTCTAACACTTGTGCCGCCAAACGACCTGAGATTCTTAATTTCTCAAGATCTTGTTCAGTTTTAATGGTCACAGTAGAAGCTCTCATTCGAGATTTTCCTTATTCATCTATCAGATTAATTTCACATGCAAGCAAAAATATTAGGGCTGCATAAAGTATTTCAATAGTTGTACGCCCTTGCATGCAAATCTTCAATCTTTTTAAGACTAAAAGACCATTTTTATTTTACATTTAATTTCGATTAAGCTGATTGAGAAAAGACATCAGCACTTTTTATTTTCGAAGTTTTAAAAACCTTTTCAATGTATTAGCTTTACCACATCTAATTATATGATTTTAATAATTTCTTTTTAGTCAAAAAACAAACAATTTTCACATAAATTAGTTTCAAATGAACGCTTTTTTATTCTAAAATTTGCACTTTTATTTTATGCCTCCCTCTTTATGAATCAACTTCGTACAGGAGATATCATTGCTTTAGGTTTTATGACCTTTGCGTTATTTATTGGCGCAGGCAATATTATCTTTCCTCCTATCGTTGCTCAGCAGGCTGGTGAACATGTTTGGCTTGCCGCTTTCGGTTTCTTAATCACCGCAGTTGGTTTACCTGTTATTACGATCATGGCTTTATCTCGCATGAAAGGCTCGATCGAAATCATTAGTTCTCCGCTTGGCCGTTTCTTTAGCCTACTGCTTACCATTGCTTGCTACTTAACTGTAGGGCCGCTATTCGCGACTCCGCGTACAGCAACCGTTTCTTATGAAATTGGCTTTGCTCCTTATTTTGGTACCTCAGGTAGCAGTCTCTTTATCTATAGTATTGTTTATTTTGCTTTTGTTACTGCGGTTTCGTTGTACCCAAACAAATTGCTCGACACTGTAGGTCATGTACTTGCACCTTTAAAAATTATTGCACTGGCAATTTTAGGTATTGCAGCTTTTGCTATTCCAACAGGTCTCATCTCGCCTGCGGTGAATAACTATGTAAGCAGTCCAGTTTCTGAAGGTTTTGTCAGTGGTTACCTCACCATGGATACCTTGGGTGCTTTGGTATTCGGTATTGTGATTATTCAAGCGATTCAATCTCGTGGCGTTACAGATACCAAACTCATTACCAAATACGCGATTATCGCAAGCTTAATTGCTGGTGTTGGACTTACCCTTGTCTATGTCAGCTTGTTTAAACTTGGTTTAGGTAGTCACGAAGTTGCACCTGATGCAGCCAATGGTGCGATTATCCTCCATGCTTATGTACAGCATGCATTTGGTGATTATGGTTCTTACTTCCTCACCTGTCTGATTTTCCTTGCGTGTATGGTCACTGCGATTGGACTGACCTGTGCTTGTGCAGAATATTTCAATGAATTAACAGGTTTATCTTATAAATTACTTGTTTTCATTCTCACTGGCTTCTCGTTATTAATTTCCAATTTAGGTTTGACCAAGCTAATTGCATTCTCTGTACCTGTACTCAGTGCAATTTATCCGCCAGCAATTGTTGTGATCATGCTCAGCTTTTTCTGGAAACGCTGGAATAATCCTTCGATCGTCGTAGGTTCAGTAACAGCCGTAGCTTTCCTTTTTGGTATTGTTGAAGCGATTAAAGCCGCAGGTTTTACAGCACTACTCCCAACCTTTATTCAGCATTTACCTTTAAATGAACAAAACCTTGCATGGTTACTCCCATCATTGGCTGTTCTGGTGATTGCAATTGTGGTTGACCGAGCTTTAGCTCAGAAGAAGTAAAATGATTTGTCGTTAAAGTGATGTTTTACCCAAACATGATTTTAGCTATGCAGAAAATGTCCTTTTATCCAACGTTCATTTTTTGTTTACGACAAATCTTTCTTTTTTATCCGTTAAAAACCGCGTAAAATCACACTGTTTTCTATCCTTTTGTGATACCCGATATTTCTAAAAGGATTGCTATAACCCACTTTATATAGCTGTCATAAATATTTCATAATGTAAAAATATCGACCAATATTTAACTAAAAAATACTATAAATTAATATAAAAAATACTATAAAGTTATATAAATCAGTACATTCCAAAATTTATTTTCAAAATACCCCTTTTTGCTATTGAAATGCTCAGAAAATAGCAGTACAACTTAAAAAACAATTCAGACAAAAACGCATGGTTTTGTCGTCACAACAAGGAGGGATGGAGATGTTATCAATACATTTCAACAAGCAAGTCTTCATTAACGCTCTGAAGGCGAATGATACAATAGTATATGCAACGACAACGCTGGCCTTAATGGTAACGTTGCTGTTTCAAGGCACAATTAAAGGTAATTTAAAACCCGAATATTTTGCATATGCATTGATTGTCTCTGTTGCCTTTTGTATGTGGGCGATCGTCGATCGAAAGTTTCGACAGTTAAGCGCAGCACGCCAAAAAAATTCTCTAGGGAGAATGGATGAGTAATCATCCATTTTTTTTTAATTTAAAAACTGAGCAATTGTTCCGAATAACAACACTGTTGTAGCGCCTAACTCGACAATAATTAAACTGAGCATCATCAATGTCATACACCATGCAGGCAAATTTAACCGCCCTACTTTATGCGGTTGCTTAAATTGATTGGTCGTATCTTTTAATAAGCCATGCAGTATATACATCAAGATCGACATCGCAAAAAAGAATAAATTAGCAATCACACAGAATAAAACAATCTCATCCGATAAAACCGTAAAATAGCTGAGTACCGCTAAAATCAGACTTGCTGGCGCATAAAGCAGACTACTCCGATGCGCGATATCGACATAATAATGTGCTCTCGCCAGCTCAGATTGTCTGATTTGATAATATTTCCAAACACCTGTAAGCATCCCCACCCATAGAAAAATCCCACTAAATACAATTGCAAATTGTGTTGCTGTATTTAAAACATACATCTTATTTCCCTATATCCTAATTTCTTATAGGCGCCTATATTACATAAAATTTGACTTTTAAGTCATTTTTTAATCAGGTTTCTTTTTGGAACTTATGTAAAGTATAAAGATAAATACATAAGAGTGTTTTCTCCATGAATAGCGTTGAATCTTTTTGGATCAGTTGTCAAGATGGCTATCAACTTGCTGCCCAGTTCTACCCGATAGAACATTCTGATAAGCCCTATCCAGTTTTGATCTGCCCGGCAACAGGAATTACCAAAAACTTTTATCATGCATTCGCCGAATGGCTGAACCAGCAAGGTTATCAAGTACTGAGTTTTGATTTTCGAGGAATTGGTGAATCACTACATGGTCCACTAAAAGACTCCACAGCAAGCATTAATGACTGGGGAATTTATGATATTCCTGCTGCGATAGAAGCATTGTTGAATCGTACCCAAGCAGAGAAAATCATTATCGTAGGTCATAGTGCTGGAGGACAGTTGCTTGGTATTGCATCAAATTATCACAAGGTTGCAAAAGTATTAGCCATTGCTGGCTCAACGGGCCACGTAAAAGGGCTCAAAGGTAAAACCAAAGTTCTAGCACCGCTCATGTTCAATGTCATTTTTCCTGTTTCTAGCTTTTTTAAAGGTTATGGCGCAACTCAATTCATCGGTATGGGCGAAAATTTGCCAAAGAATGTTGCACGACAATGGGCAGAGTTTTGTAGCAAACCTGGTTATGTAATGAATGCTATAGGAAAAAGTATCTTTGAAGATTATCATCAGCAAATTCAATGCCCTATCACGTCATTCTGGGCAACAGATGATGAAATTGCCACACATACCAATGTTAAAGATTTGCTTCGTTTATATCCGAATGCAGAAACAAAATTAATTGAACTGAATCCGCAACAGCTTGGTTATAAGCAAATTGGACATATGCTGATGTTCAAGAAATCTCATCAGAAGATCTGGCCCATATTAGAAAATGAATTACGGATTTGACCATAACCAGATAAAAAGCGAACACAACAACCAGTTTACTTTTGCGCATCTAAACCTGTAGTCCTGTTTAGGTGCGTTTTTTTATGGGATCTATCATCTTAAATAACGTTATTTAACCGACTACACACTCGATTTTTTAGAAATTTAATAGAAAAGTGTGACAAAGAATGTATTTATTCATCTTTTTAAAAAAAATTGATGTGCTATATTTTAACCAATTGATCAAGACAAACTCATGTATTAGCTATTTATTTAAGCGTTATTTATTTTATAAATATATTGATTTTATATATTTATGACATTTTAGACAGAAATTTTTATAAAAATGT
>NZ_LZPJ01000038.1:0-6011 GCF_001729365.1 Acinetobacter sp. YK3 | reverse complement strand
ATGCCACAATATTTGCGTATAGCGGAAAAAGTATATAACAAGTTTAAAGATGAAAAAAAATTTACGCAAAAGCCTGTTGAATATCTAAATTTTTTAATTAAAGAGGTGAGAAAGGAAATCAAGGGCACTGAAATGAAATTGCTGTACCAGTATATTGATTTTCAGGAAGGTTTCCAAAAGCCTTTACGCGAAGATGCCTTGAATATTGATGTGAGCTTGGTGCCACATCATCAACATCGGGACGAATTCATTTTATGGCTGGCAGGGTTTATTGAGAGAATTACCATTGGAGGTAAGAAAAAACTGCCGCCAATTCTTGAGAATATTCCACCTGAATTTACAGTTCATTATCAGCTTGAAAAACTGGTTCGTCCTCAGCAAGAGAACTGCTATGACGAGTTGGTATCCTATTTTAAAAGTGAAGAATTCAAACAACATTCAATGAGTTAAACAAGTTGTGCTAAAGAAGTATGAGGCTCCGAACCCCTCATACTTCTGCAATCGCTGGACTGCAGCGTACCGCCATTAAAGGCGGTATTTTTTTATTCAAAGAAAGAGTCAGAGCGAAATATAAGGAGATGATCAGATGACATCATTTTGAACCCATGTTAGTCTAGCGCCACAATTCATTCTGATCTCTTCATTTATCTTATGCAGCTTACGCCACCCTAGTTGATTTCTCTTGCTTGAAAATTAACTCATCACTTTGACTAGTGATGTGGTGTAGTCGTGTGCATGTATATATCACATCACTAGCCTTGATTTAAAATTATACGAATAGGCTATTTCTATGATATCCAATGTTCGGGAACAATGGTTCTCCAATATTCGCGGGGATATTTTGTCTGGACTTGTGGTCGGTCTGGCACTTATTCCAGAAGCGATTGCTTTCTCTATTATTGCTGGTGTCGATCCTAAAATTGGCTTGTATGCCTCTTTCTGTATTGCGGTCGTGATTTCCTTTGTCGGCGGTCGTCCAGCCATGATTTCTGCTGCAACAGGGGCCATGGCTTTGCTCATGGTCACCTTGGTCAAAGAACATGGACTTCAATATTTACTTGCAGCCACTATTCTGACCGGTATCTTCCAGATTATTGCGGGTTATCTGAAGCTGGCCAAGTTGATGCGTTTTGTATCGAAGTCAGTCGTCATTGGTTTCGTGAATGCTTTAGCGATTCTGATTTTTATGGCGCAGTTACCTGAGCTGATGAACGTGACGTGGCATGTATATGTTTTTGTCGCTCTGGGTTTAGCCATTATCTATTTATTTCCTCTAATTCCAAAACTAGGAAAGCTTCTGCCATCGCCGTTGGTCTGCATTATCATCATTACCCTGATCGCCATATCGATGGGAATTGATCTTAGAACGGTAGGTGATATGGGCGAGTTACCCAATACGCTTCCTATATTTTTATTACCTGATATTCCTTTAAACCTCGAAACACTCATGATTATTTTGCCTTACTCGATTCCAATGGCTGTCGTGGGTCTGCTGGAATCGATGATGACGGCAACCATTGTGGATGAAATGACTGATACACCAAGTGACAAGTTTCAGGAATGTAAAGGTCAGGGCATCGCCAATATTGCTTCTGGATTCATGGGTGGGATGGCTGGTTGTGCCATGATTGGTCAATCGATGATTAATGTGAAATCTGGTGGTTTGACCAGATTATCGACCTTTTGTGCGGGTATATTTTTACTCATTCTGGTGGTTTTTCTGAGTGATTGGCTCAAAGTCATTCCGATGGCTGCTTTGGTCGCCGTGATGATCATGGTTTCAATCAGCACCTTTGAATGGAAATCGATTACCCAGTTCACCGCTAATCCCAAGAGCAGTAATGTGGTGATGATCGCGACAGTTGCTGTTGTAGTCGCTACGCATAATCTGGCCTTAGGTGTATTAACAGGCGTACTGTTATCCGCATTATTCCTTGCCAATAAACTGGAAAATGATATTCATGTGAAGACATCATTTGAAGGCGCTACACGTTTGTATGAACTGCATGGGCAAATCTTTTTTAGTTCGTCAGAAAAGTTCTTACAGAGTTTTGACTTTAAAGAAGGTGTGAAAGCGGTGATTATTGACTTAACCCATTCTCATATTTGGGATGTCACTTCCGTGGCAATGCTGGATTCGGTCATTAGTAAATTCCAGAAAAATGGGATACATGTCACCGTACGTGGCTTGAATGAAGCCAGTTCAATCATGATTGATAAGTATGGTACGCATGCCAAAATCTAAAGCTTCTTCCGTCACATAACAGTGATTAAACCTCTGCACGGGCAGAGGTTTTTTGTTGCACATTGAACTTTTTATTTGCTAAAGAAACTCAAGTTGATCTTTTTTTTAATATGCAAATATTTTAAGACAAGAAAACTTTCAGATTTTTAGATTAAAAAACACTAAGTGGTGAATATGCATCAATTTATTCTTTATTATTTTGATGTAAATTAAAAAATCCTTAGAAATAAATACTTTAATTTTATTGTAAATTTAAAATCAAGTTGTTGAAATATAATAACTTTATATTTGTAAAAAATAGTGTTTTTACCGTAATTTTGTGTATAATTTCGCCATAAAAGCCTCTGTGGATTTATAGAACTTCTCTATAGATTAGCAGGGGTTTTTCTATGGAGATTTATCTGAGATGGAAGATCTGAGTTAATTTGTGTGGATGGTATTAAATGATCCTTTTTTCCAGAACTGCTCTTATTGATCCTGAAATTCAATTAAGTGCTCAACGTCTTTCAACTCGTTTTAGCTTTTTCGGTCTTGGTTTTGCCACGGCTGCATGGGCGCCGTTGATTCCTTTTGCCCAGCAACGTTTGCATTTTAATCATGCAGATTTTGGCTTATTACTTTTATGCAGTGGCTTAGGTGCAATGCTGGCTATGCCTGCGACAGGTAAAATTGTTCAGCGTATTGGCTGTCGTGCGCCGATCGGCTTCGCTTTACTCTTGCTTGCCGTTTTATTGCCAAGCCTCAGCTTATGGAATACGCCGTTAATGATGGCGATCACCTTATTCTTATTTGGCACAGCAGCAGGAAGTCTGGGCGTTGCACTCAATATTCAGGCCGTGGTGGTTGAGAAGAATAGCTTAAAATCATTAATGTCTGGCTTTCATGGTATGGCAAGTCTCGGTGGATTAGCAGGGGTGCTGACTATTACTGCATTGCTTGCTTTAAGTATTTCGCCTGTAGTCAGTGCACTTGCTGTGAGTTTACTGTTGGTGGTTATTGCTTTTCTGTCAGTGCCATTCAGCATAAAAGCTGTGGAAAATACGGATTCAGAAGCAGCATCGACAGTGAAAAAGTCGATACGTCAGCGTTTGCCGCGGCCTTTAATTGTGTTAATTGGTATTGCCTGCTTCATCATTTTCATGACAGAAGGCGCGGCGATGGACTGGAGTGGTATTTATTTAACCCATGAATATGGTGTTAATGCCGCTTTTGCAGGGTTGGCGTATACGTTCTTTGCGATTGCCATGACCACAGGACGTTTTACAGGGCATTACCTGATCCGTTATTTTGGTGAGAAAAAGCTTTTAACCTATAGCGCGATTTGTGCAACTTTGGGTTTGGTTTTGGTCAGTATCGCACCGCATTGGTGGCTGGTTTTAGTGGGATATACACTGGTTGGCGCAGGTTGTTCTAATATCGTTCCGATCATGTTTTCCCGTGCTGGACGTCAGACGGTGATGGCAAGCGCAGTTGCTTTGTCTTGTGTTTCGACTTTGGCTTATACTGGTATTCTGGTTGGACCTGCTTTCATTGGAATGATTGGTGAGCTGATTGGCTTAAGTACAGTGTTTATGGCGCTATCTGTTCTATTATTATTGATTGTGGTTTTAAATCGTTTTACTTACGTGAAATAAGCGTCAGAGTGAACTGAACTGAACTGAACTGAACTGAACTGAACTCAACTGAACTGGCAATATCTGGATACTGCCAGTTCTTTACAAATCGAAGTACTATAAATTTTGATAAATAGGGTTAACGTTACGCATGCCCATAAATCTGAAATCCTGCAAAGCAGTTTTGTACTGTAAGTCATTAAGAAATGCATTGCGCCAGTCATTAATATCAAAATCTTTTAAACCTTTCATCAGTTGTTTGTAGCGTGAAATACGTTCTTGTCGTGGCATTTCCAGTGCTGTTTTTAAAGTATCGACCATTGCCGTTTTGTCGGTAGGATCAACTAGTAGTGCTTCTGCCATATGCTCTGCAGCACCTGCATATTTGGATAGAATCAGTACACCTGGATTCGATGGATTTTGCGCGGCAATATATTCTTTCGCGACCAGATTCATCCCATCTCGTATTGAACTGATCCAGCACACATCCGCTTGACGATAGATTTGCATCAAATGATGATGTTTCATTGCATCATAAATACATTCCACGGGTTGCCAGTCTTCCTGTGCAAATTCCTGATTAATCATCTCGATCTTAATCTTGAAACGCTCAAATAAACGCTGATAAGCTGGAACTTCCAAACGGCATGGGCAGGCAATCTGTAAATGTTGAATATGCTGCTGATACTCAGGATATTTCTCCAAGAACTCTGCATAGGACAGAAAACGTTCCAGCAAACCTTTTGAATAATCAATCCGGTCTACGCCAATAATGGTTTTCGCAGCATTCAGCTCAACTGGGCGGGTAAGCAAGTCTTGTACATCAATAAACTGTTGAGCCGCTTTTTGAATCGCTGCTGGATTTACCCCAATCGGGTAGCATTTAATCATGGTCAGACGCTGATGATAGCTGACTAAGGTCTGTTGAATCTTCTGTGCTTTCAATAAAGATGTACATACTTGCATACATACTTTTTGATCTTTATCGGTTTGTAGACCCACCACATCGTATTGGCATAAATCCTCAATTAATTGTTGGGCACACGAAATTCTTTGCCAGATAAATAAAGGTGCAAAAGGAATATGCAGGAAAAATCCGATCTTATTTTGCATACCCAGTTCACGACAATATTTTGCCACACTTAAAAAGTGATAATCATGTACCCAAATGGTATCGTCTGGTTGTGCAATTTCAGCAAGTTTTTGAGCAAATAAATAATTGACTTGCTGATATCCTTCATATTCTGATGACTTATATTCAATCAGGTCTGAACGATAATGCATGGCAGGCCAAAGCGTATTATTGGCAAATCCAGCATAATAATCTGAATATTGATTATGTGTTAAAGGGCAGGTGATATATTCAACATTGTCTTTACGAAGGATATTAAAATGAACTTCCTCTTGTGTATCGACTTTTTCTCCATTCCATCCCAACCATACACCGCCAATATCATCTAATGCATCTTGTATGGCGACAGCAAGTCCGCCTGCGGCAGGTTTTTGTCCATTTGGAATACTGACACGATTGGATAAAATAATTAATTTAGACATATTTTCTCTCCACCTAAGTTGTTGTTACCCTTAACCTTGTTGTCATAGTTCTGAATGTGTTCTAAAAATAATTCTAAAAAATCATGCACTTGTTTTGTATCTTGAAGCTGGTATCTGGCATGGGTAAGCCCTTGACCGACCTTGATTGAGATGCCATGTTCCACCTGATTCACAAAATAAAAACCATCTTCATCCGTGACGTCGTCACCAATGAAAACGGGAATATAAAGATCATGCTGGTTGAAATGCGCTAAAACTTCCTCGATTGCCAAGCCTTTATTCGCTTGAGCAGGGATTAATTCATAAACGAATTTTCCTTGAATCAGTTTTAGGTTGGGGAATACCTGCTGACTTTCCAATATTATTTTTTTTGCTATAGATTCCAGCGCTGGTGCTTTTCTATAATGTAGTGCAATTGAAGATTTCTTATTTTCAATCAGTAAATCTGGATATGGGATACATGCCTTAGTTAACATATTATAAATATAAGAAATTTCTAGGAAATTCTTGGATGCATGTAATTCTTTTTCTTTTCCAAGGTATATATCTAATCCATGCTATGCAGCAATTGGAAGATCTAGAGATTCAAATAAATTACG
>NZ_LZPJ01000037.1:0-4424 GCF_001729365.1 Acinetobacter sp. YK3 | reverse complement strand
TTCCTACTCATAAATAAGTCGAAATTTATATAAATAACGCTCGATTTAGCGCGCTTATCTACATCGTTAAAAACGATATATTGTTAAAATATCACAGCGGTTTTTAGAAGATAAATAACCCCTCACAGAAGCCTAAAAAATAAACAGAAAAAAGATAAAATCAATTATTTTCAAAAACATAAAATTAAAAATAGAATAACAAAAACAAATGATGACCCTAGCGTCACGGCTTGATACAACTTGTTATGTCCTTTTTGGATATAGTTATCGTAAGATTAGCGAAGCTTTTTTGTGTGCCGAACTGCACATACGCTTTATGACATCCACTTAGAATCCTCCACAACAAGGGAGATCAGGCATGATCCACGCTGGCAATGCCATTACCGTCCAAATGCTTGCGGACGGAATTGCAGAATTCCGCTTTGACTTACAAGGTGAGTCGGTTAATAAATTTAACCGTGCAACCATTGAAGACTTCCAAGCAGCAATTGCTGCAGTGAAAGCCAATAACGATATTAAAGGCTTAGTCGTAACTTCTGGCAAATCAACATTCATCGTTGGTGCTGATATCACTGAATTTGGCGACAACTTCGCTGCTGGTGAGCAAGCAATCGTTGATTGGCTTATGCCTGTACATGAAATCTTCAATAGCTTTGAAGACTTAGATCTACCTAAAGTTGCTGCAATCAATGGTACAGCGCTAGGTGGCGGTTTTGAAATGTGCTTGGTGTGTGACTACCGTGTAATGTCAGAACAAGCGCAAGTTGGTTTACCAGAAATCAAACTCGGTATCTATCCTGGTTTTGGTGGTAGCGTACGTTTAAGCCGTTTAATCGGTATCGACAATGCCGTTGAATGGATGGCAATGGCGAACCCGAAAAAACCAGCTGCTGCATTGAAAGACGGTGCTGTAGATGCGGTTGTTGCTGCTGACAAATTACAAGAAGCTGCGGTTGATTTAGTTAAACAAGCCATTGCTGGCCGTTTAAACTGGAAAGCAAAGCGTCAAGAAAAATTAGACGCAATCAAATTGAACCCACTTGAACAAATGATGGCGTTCAATACGGCGAAAGGTGCAGTACTTGCGAAAGCAAACCCTGCTCAATACCCTGCTCCAAAATTATTGCTTGATTCTTTACAAGCCGGCGCAAGCTCAACCCGTGATGACGCATTAAAAGCTGAAGCACAAGGTTTTGCAAAAGCTGCGATTACTCCACAAGCGGGTGCATTGATTGGTTTATTCATCAATGACCAAGTCGTGAAGAAAACTGCGAAAAAATATGAGAAAGGTGCTCATCCAGTCAACCAAGCTGCTGTTCTAGGTGCTGGTATCATGGGTGGTGGTATTGCTTACCAAGCGGCAAGCAAAGGCACACCGATCATCATGAAAGACATTGGTAACCCACAACTTGCATTGGGTATGAAAGAAGCGAATGGCTTGCTCACCAAGCAAGTAGAACGCAAGAAAATGAAACCTGCGCAAATGGGTGAAACACTTGCTCGCATCCGTCCAACTTTAAGCTATGACGAGTTTAAAGAAGTGGATATCGTGATCGAAGCGGTGACTGAAAATCCAAAAGTAAAAGAAATCGTACTTGCTGATACTGAAAAGCATGTTCGTGAAAACACGATTATTGCGTCTAACACCTCTACAATTTCAATTACACGTTTAGCGAAAGCTTTACAGCGTCCTGAAAACTTTGTAGGTATGCACTTCTTCAACCCAGTTCACATGATGCCGCTTGTAGAAGTCATTCGTGGTGAAAAGACTTCTGAAGAAGCAATCGCAACAACTGTAGTTCTTGCTCAAAAAATGGGTAAAACACCAATCGTTGTTAACGACTGCCCAGGTTTCTTGGTTAACCGTGTATTGTTCCCTTACTTCGGTGCATTCGACCTTCTTGTAAAAGATGGTGCGGATTTCCAGCAAGTGGATAATGTGATGGCGAAATTCGGCTGGCCAATGGGCCCTGCATACTTGATCGACGTTGTTGGTATCGATACAGGTGTTCACGGCGCAGAAGTGATGGCAGAAGGTTTCCCTGACCGTATGAAGCCAGACTACAAAGGTTCAATCGAAGCAATGTACGAAGCAAAACGTCTTGGTCAAAAGAACGACGTTGGTTTCTACAAATACGTGTTAGATAAGAAAGGCAAGAAAGCGAAAACTGTTGATCCAACAGCATACGAAATCATTGCACCATTCGTGACTGGTGAAAAACGCGAGTTTGATAATCAGGAAATCATTGACCGTATGATGCTTGCTTTCTGTAACGAAACTGTTCGTTGCTTAGAAGACAAGATCGTTGCAACTGCTTCTGAAGCAGACATGGCAATGATTATGGGTGTTGGTTTCCCTCCATTCCGCGGTGGTCCATGCCGTTACATCGACCAAACAGGTGTTGCTGAATACGTTGCGCTTTGCGACAAATATGCACACTTAGGTAAGGCTTATGAAGCGCCACAAATGTTGCGTGACATGGCTGCTAACAACACAAAATTCTACGGTTAAGGAGCGACGTGAATGGCTACTTTAAATCCACGTGACGTTGTGATTGTTGATGGCGTTCGTTCTGCCATGGGCAAATCACGTAACGGTATGTTCCGCAATGTACGTGCCGACAGTTTATCTGCTGAATTAGTACGTGCACTTGTTGCTCGTAACCAGTTTGATACCAACGAAGTTGAAGATGTAATCTGGGGCTGTGTAAACCAAACTTTAGAGCAAGGTATGAACATTGCTCGTAACATTGGTTTATTGGCTGATATTCCAAAAACTGCTGGCGGTCAAACAGTAAACCGTCTTTGTGGTTCTTCTATGCAAGCAATCCACACGGCTGCTGCACAAATTGCAACCAACCAAGGTGATGTGTTCATCATCGGTGGTGTAGAGCACATGGGCCACGTCGGTATGATGCACGGCATTGACCTCAACCCAGAAGCGTCTAAACACTATGCAAAAGCATCTAACATGATGGGCTTAACGGCTGAAATGTTAGGTCGCATGAATGGTATCTCTCGTGAAGAGCAGGATGCATTCGGTGTTGAATCTCACCGTCGTGCTTGGGCTGCAACTCAAGAAGGTCGCTTCAAAAACGAAATCGTTGGTGTTGAAGGCCACGATGCAAACGGCTTCAAAATCCTTTGCGACATCGACGAAGTAATTCGTGCTGATGCTAACCTTGAAGCATTCAAAGCATTGAAACCAGTTTTCGATCCTAAAGGTGGTTCAGTAACAGCAGCAACTTCTTCTGCTCTTTCTGACGGCGCATCTGCAATGTTATTGATGTCTGCTGAACGTGCTCAAGCATTGGGTTTAAAACCACGTGCCGTGATTCGTTCAATGGCAATTGCGGGTTGTGATGCTGCAATCATGGGTTATGGTCCAGTACCAGCAACTCAAAAAGCGCTTAAGCGTGCTGGTTTAACGATGGCGGATATCCAGACCATCGAATTAAACGAAGCATTTGCTGCTCAAGGCTTATCAGTAATGAAAGGCTTGGGCGTTTATGACAAGCAAGACATCATCAACTTGAATGGTGGTGCGATTGCATTGGGTCACCCATTGGGCTGTTCTGGTGCACGTATCACTACAACCTTGTTGAACGTGATGGAACAACAAGATACTCAAATCGGTCTTGCGACCATGTGTATCGGTCTTGGTCAAGGTATCGCGACTATTATCGAACGTGTTTAATCGACACTGAGATAAAAAGAAAATCCCCGCACTTTGCGGGGATTTTTTTATTACCAGAATCAAATTTTAACGCGGAAACAAAGGATTCTGCGGTGGATTTAATCCATCTCTAATCTGTTGCTGCAATTTCAAAATATCGCCTAAATCAATTTTAATTGTGCCATTGCGAATGCCGTCAATATTACCGCGGTTAATATTCAAAGGTTCCAGCATTTTAAAAAGACCATTGGTTGGGTCTGAGGACTGAAAACCAGAAGCAACAGCCAATATGTATTGTTGCAAAATCGGAGAATATTGAGACAAATCTGGCTGTGCCGCCATAGGCTGATAATTCACACTGGTCGGACTTTCAGTCACACCTGCATTCTGCATATCATTGTGAATTTTATAGACACGATGTTGCAGCGCTTGACGGGTTTGCTTATCTTCTTGATAAGGCACAAATCCAACTTCTTCCCGTAGCTCAGATTCAGCCATGACCCGAATTGTTGGTAATGACGTGACCTCTCCCTCTTGCGCGTGAACCATGGGTACACCCAGAGGAATCAACAGGGAGATCAAAGCTGCTTGTTTAAAAAAATTCATCGTTTGCTCCAAATATCCCTCATCCATAAGAAAATAATGAGTTAAATAAAAGCATATATAAATAGGCTACAGCAAAGTCAGATTTGATTCAGTAAGGGTCAGATAAACGGTCAATCGGCACTGTTATTTGAACAAATGATTA
>NZ_LZPJ01000036.1:0-16621 GCF_001729365.1 Acinetobacter sp. YK3 | reverse complement strand
TTTTATCAAGAATTAACTTCAACTTACAACTAAAAATTATCTGATATATGAAGGATTAAGTTATTTTCTCAACTTAGAAATCGGCTTCTTACTATATTCTGGAATATATTAACTACTTGATATATTGTTTAAGATAATTACTAAAAATTCAAAGCAAAATAGATAACGTCATGTTAAAAAGAATTAACTTACTTAAGCTTAAAAGAAACCCTATGAAAAAAACAGCCCTACTCCTTTCAGCATCATTCTTGAGCAGCATCCCTTTACTGAGCCATGCAGAAACAAGCAAAACCCTGCCGATCATTGAACAACAAAAACAAGTCGCTGGTTACTACCAACACCAAGTCGGTGATGTACAAATTACGGCATTATTGGATGGCACTAACTTTATGTCGCCAAGTCTGTTTAAAGATATTTCTCAACAACAAGTACAACAAATCCTGAAAAAGTACTACGCAGATCAAGAGAAAGGTGTCCAGACTTCCATCAATGCGTTCCTCGTCAATACAGGAAAATCGCTGGTACTCGTCGATAGCGGTGCAGCCAGTTGTTTTGGTGCACATTTAGGTTCAATCCTAAAAAATCTGCTTGCTTCGGGCTACAAGCCAGAGCAGGTCGATACCATTTTACTGACCCATTTACACCCCGATCATGTCTGTGGCATCAGCAAAGATGGCGTTGCCAATTTCCCCAATGCAACAGTATATGTCTCTAGTGACGAAGCCAATTATTGGCTAGATCCCAAACAGGCAGCCAAGCTTCCAAAAGACAAACAAGCAGGTTATGAAGGAACCGTAAAGCACATTAAGCAAGCTATTGCGCCTTACCAAGCCAAGCAACGTTTTAAAACTTATAAGCTCGGTGATGAAATTCAGGGCTTTAAAGTCATTAACACGGCGGGACATACTCCCGGTCACTTTAGCTATGAATTAAAAAGCAAAGGAGAAAGCGTGGTCTTTATTGGAGATATTGTACATTCACATACCGTGCAATTTGATCAACCCAAAACTGCGATTGAATACGATATTGATCCTAAGAAAGCAGTGGCAACCCGTTTAAAACAGTTTGCTGATTTCGCCAAAAATGGACAAACCATTGCTGCACCACATTTACCATTCCCGGGGATTGGACATATTTATTCAGCAGATGGTAAGAGCTATCAATGGATTCCGGTACATTTTAAAGATTAAACTGTACAAGCGAATTCTAGGCAATAAAAAAGCGACCAAGACGGTCGCTTTTTTCTACTGCATCATTTCATACCAAAGATCAGCTTTAATCCGAGTAGTGTCATCACACCACCCGCGATACGATCAAACAACGATTTAGATTTTAAATAAACTTTGCGTGGCCCTTCTGCTGACAATGCAACAGCCACCAGCGAATACCAACCTGCATCAATAAAGAAGCACAGCATTGGCAACACAACATAGTAATAACTTGGAATTTCTTTCGGTAATAATGCAGTAAAAATACTGGCAAGAATAATGGCAATTTTCGGGTTACTGAGCTGAGTAATGAGCCCCAAACGGAAAGCCTGTGTATAACTCATGCGATTCACAGTACCATTCACCGTTTCCATCGGCTCTTTGGCATGCTTGATAATCTTATACGCCAGCCAAAGTAAGTACAGTCCACCAAATACTTTTAAAGCGATATAAGCCGAAGGCACGGCCAATAAAATTGCCTGTAAGCCCATAACCGCAAGCAAACCAAACAAGGCTGCGCCCGTGCCTGTTCCTAAAGCGGTAAATAAACCATGTTTACGTGAAATCGCAATTGAGTTCTTCGCTACATAAATAAATGTAGGGCCTGGGCTAATCGCACCCAACATTAAGGCCAACGCAATTGAGCCTAAAATCAATAACGATTCCAAGATAACCTCTAGATTAGAATAATTTTCAAGCAATGATTTTACTTAAAAACAGGATGCAGGTGATAGATAAATTTTGATTTGCTGTCTCATTTTATCGCTTTAACTCAATATTTTTGAGTCGATTTCTTTCATTAAAAAACCTAAGTCCGACTCAAAACCAGATACATCACTTCACTACGAAATGAACCATCTGCCTGAATCTGATAATATTGGCGTGTCTGATCAGAAGCTTTGCGCTGCAAATCCCGTATGGTTTGAACTGCATATTCTGGTGTTTTCATCCGTTCAGTCCAGCTCTGAAATTCTAAATCTAAATGTTGTCTTTCAACAATTTCTAGCGTAAACCCTGCATATTCAGCAAAACGCGCCCATTCTCCCAAACTATAATTACGCACATGACTTGGATCGCGAATTGTTTCAATCGTCTGAAAAAAGGTATCCAACACTGGATTCGAATTTCCTAAAATATCAACAATCATCACTTTGCCCTGTTGCGCTACGACACGATACATCTCACTCATGGCTTGTGCGACATTCTGCCAATGATGGGCTGAATAGCGGGTAATAACGCAATCAAAACTTTGGTCTGCAAAAGGCAATGTCTCGGCTGCACCCTGCTGAGTCATAATATTATCGAAACCTTGTTGTTGGGCCTGTTCAGCAACCAATTCCACCATCGACGGCGTTAAGTCGTAGGCAGTCACCTGATCTACAAACGGTGCAACTTGATAGCTGACATGTCCACCGCCACAGCCCAAATCCAACACTGTTTTAAACTGATGTAACTGGATCAACTGCTGCATTTTCTGAAATTCAATCCCCTGCGCATGCACAGTACTGCTTAAATAGGCGTGAGATTTATCTTGATATTGCTGTTGATTGACTTGATGCTGGGTGGTCATGTTTTTATCCTTGCTGTGCCTGTCTCTATTTAAAATAGCCAAGCACAATAAAAAATAAAAATGATCAATTTTAATTTAATTAATAAAAATAAGTTATTAATTAAATCCAATCAAACTTGCCGCAACATTGATCGCAACCGCCAAAATGACCGTATTAAAGATAAATGCCAGTACACAATGAAAAATATTTAAATGCCTAAGCGAAGAACTGGTAATGGACACATCTGCTGTTTGTGCAGACGTACCAATGATATAGCTGAAATAAATAAAATCGAGATAGTCGGGTTGATCTGTCTTGGGGAAATCCAGCCCCGCTTCTTGGTGACGGCTTTTTGCTAGGTAATAGTCATGGGCATAGTGAATCGCAAATAAAGTATGCAGCAATAACCAAGTTGAAAATATTGTGCCAATGGTCAACAGAATCAGTGCACTTTTTAAAATGGGAAAATCTTTTGGTACATGACTGAGTTGCACCACGATCGAAATAAAACACACCACTATCGCAATCAGTACCACGGTTAAAATTACCCACTTCCCTTCATCCTGTTGCTGGGCACGTTTTAAAATATGTGTTGCATCTAGATGCCACATCATTTTCAAAATCAGGAATAGATACAGCCAAATCGCAATATTCCAGCTTAACTGCAAGCAGGTGGCCCATTTCCAGTCAGTAAAAAAGTGCAATGCTGCATAGATCAGCAAACCTAAGCTAAAAGTTGCGGAGAGATATGGACGATGTTTTATCCCTGTTGCAAAACGTTGTACAAATCCCTGCATACTTCACCTGATTGTCGTTTTTATTCATGATTGATTTAGTCTTATTTTTTAACACTGTATGGACTTAGAAAAGTACCTTCTATGATGGATTTTACCTAAATTAAACAAAATAAATTTCTGCTACATATTTACTTCGGACAAAAATGTCCGTTTAATTCATATTAAATATTCCACGAGCTTTGGTCATGGTAAAACGTCAGCAATTGGCGGCTCACAATCGTGATGAACTCCTCAATGCCGCAGAGGAAGTTTTCCGCAAGCAAGGTGTGCATGTGCCTCTACAGGCCATCATTGATCATGCTGGTGTTGGGCGGGCAACTTTTTATCGTAATTTTGCCGATCGTAAAGCCTTGATCGCAGCTTTGCTGGAACGTGCCATTACCCGTTTGGAGCAAAAGGCAAAAGAATTACTTATCTTTAATGATGGTTTTATCCGCTTAATTGAAAGCCATATTGAACAAATACCACAGCTTGTCGTACTGATTGATTACTGGCGCATTATTGATCGTGAAGACCCAATCATGCTAAACATTTATGAACGACGGAATAAAGCGCTACAGCCTCTGATTGATCAAGCGATTCAGCACAAATTATGTCGTCCTGATCTTACCCCTCAAGATTTCGGTATGATTACGGGGATTTTAGGGTCATCATTTCAAGGACATCAGGCGAGTGATCAGTTAAGACTGGCAAAACGCGCAATAGAATTATTATTAAACGGCATTAAAGTGTAGGTCGAGGAATAAAATGGATAAAAGCCCTCGCTATCTAGAGACTCCCCCAGATTGGTCCGCAGAAGAGCGCCCAACTTTACCCGGCTCGCCTGCGGCTATTGCACATGCCAGACCGAAACGTGTTGCTTATTTTATTATTGGCCTGCTGATTTGTATTGCAGCCAGCCTGAGTAACGGCTTTATTGTTGCCAATTTACCTATTTTTCAAGGTGAATACGGATTAACTGCCTCTCAAGCCGCATGGCTTCCTGCGGCTTATGTGATGGCCAATGTCAGTTCAAACCTGATTCTATTTAAAGCCCGTCAACAATATGGCTTACGTCTGTTTTCAGAAATCGGGCTACTGGTTTTTATCGGCGTACTAATTTTGCACACCTTTGTCAAAACCTATGAAATGGCATTATTTGTCCGCTTCATTGCTGGTTTAGCCGCCGCACCACTCAGTTCACTCGGCATGTATTACACCATGCAGGCCTTTGGCAAAGCGGATATGGCCAAAGGCATTTATCTGGCTTTTGGATTTCAGCAACTGGGATTGCCATTGGCTTGGATTATTTCGCCTTTTCTACTCAGCGCAAACCAATGGGATGTAATTTATACCTTTGAATTAGGTCTGGCCATTTGCTGTTTCGCGATGGTGGTCTCCCTTAAACTACCGCGTAGCTTACGTCTGGAGGTCTTTGAGAAGCAGGATTTCTTCACTTTTGCTCTATTGGCACCGGGTTTTGCCTGTCTGTGTATTGTCCTCACCCAAGGGCCTATTCTGTGGTGGTTCGATAGCCCGTGGCTGGCTTATACCTTGATCGTCGGTTTCTGTCTGATTGTATTGGGCCTCACTTACGAACATTATCGAACCAATCCCTTGATCATGACCCGCTGGCTGGCGGCTGGCGATTTACTCAGTTTCGTGGTCAGTGCTTTTGCGCTACGCCTACTGATGTCAGAACAAAGTTATGCGGCGGTAAATTTTTTGAAAACCATGGGTATGGGGCCAGATCAATTTGTTCCCCTATATGTGGTGATCTTTTGTGGGACGATTGCAGGTTCAGTATTTAGTGCTTTGACCTTCCATCGCGAGCGGCTCATTTTAAATTTATTCCTTGCTGAAATCCTGATCCTAATCGCCTGTGCACTGGACTATCACCTGACCAGTGATGTACGCCCAGCCAATTTCTATCGTAGTCAATTTTTAGTGAGCTTTGCAGGCGGTGTGTTTATTGGGCCACTGCTGCTAATGGGCTTTATGCGCACCTTGCAACGTGGACCACAATATGTGGTGACTTTCATCGTACTCTTTTCAGCCACCCAAAACTTTGGTGGTCTGGTCGGTTCATCCTTCTTTAATACTTACCAGCAACACCAAACCTATGGTTATAAAGTCGAGATCAACAGCTATCTTGATCCGACCGATCCATTGGTGGCACAACGCTTACAGACTTATCAGCATAGTGCAATGGTGACCACCAATGATCCTGTTCTACAAAACAATCAGGCGCTACAAAACCTGAATAAAGTAGTGACCCGCGAAGCACAGGTTCGCGCCTATAACGATGTAATTGTATTAAATGGCATTTTTGCTGTTGTTTTACTGCTATGGGGGTTATTTAAATATGTACGTAATAAGTACTTGACCCGAAAAAATCTGCAAGCAGCCAGTTAACCCTTATGGTATTTGATTGAGAAAACATTATGTCTGAACAAGATAAACCAGAAAATACAAATGCTCAGAACAACGAGCAAAACCAGACGGTTCAACCTGAAAAGGCACCAGAAGCTGTGACGCAAATGCCACCGCCTCCTCCACCGCCAACCAGTAAGTTGATCAAGACCAAGCGTTCAACCTTGTGGTGGATGCTGCTGGTATTAATTGTCGGGATTACGATTATTTTATGGGCATGGCGAATCGGACCATTTCACTCGGCGACTGAACAGACCGACAATAGCTATGTAAAAGGTAAAACCACTATTCTTTCTTCACAGATTAATGGCTATATCAAGGATGTTCTGGTCAAGGACTTTGATCATGTTAAACAGGGTCAGGTACTCATGCATATTGATGCAACGACCTATGACCAAAAGGTGACGCAAGCTGTTTCTGGGGTAGAACAAGCTGAAAATAGCCTTGCCAATCAGACTCAAGCCATTGCCCAGCGTCAGGCAGATGTCGTTGCATCCCAAGCCAAACTGGATCAGGTCAAGGCGCAATACGATCTATCCCTCGCACAACTTAAACGCTATCAACAACTGGGCGATAGTGGTGCTGCCTCAAAATCAGAACAGGATAAAGCTGCGGCTGATGCACAGAATAACCTTGCTTTGCTCAAACAGGCTCAAGCCAATATTCTGGTTGCACAAGAAGCCTTAAAAACGGCGCAAGTCGCTGAAGCAGGCTTAAAAGCGCAAGTAAATAGCGCTCAGGCACAACTGGATCAAGCCAACACCACCAAAGATTACAGCACTATTGTTGCACCACTGGATGGTCAACTCGGTGAAGTCAATCCGCGTGTGGGACAATACGTTGCAGCGGGCACACAATTGCTCTATTTAATTCCACAACAAACCTGGGTCATTGCCAATTTTAAGGAAACTCAAATTGCCAATATGAAAATTGGTCAAAAGGCCTATTTCACTGTGGATGCGATGAATCATCAGAAGTTCACTGGACAGGTAGAGCAGATTTCACCTGCGGCTGGTTCAGAATTCAGTGTATTGAAGCCTGACAATGCCACAGGTAACTTCACCAAAGTGGTACAACGTATTGCTGTTCGAATCACCGTAGATCCAAATCAGAAAGGGATGGAAAATTTACGCCCAGGGATGTCTGTCATTACTTCGGTAGACACCAGTTCCTAAACCATACTGACATTCTCAATCAAATCCATTTACAATGTGATCAAGCTCTTTTCTCATGATCTAAGATGTTTGATCACATTGCTTTTCCCACTCCCTATCAGACCTTAGATCTTCCTGCGCCAGTTCAACTCACTGTGAAGCGTCTGGATCAGATTCATCCCCACATTTCGGGTAATAAGTTTTTCAAACTCAAATACAACCTGCTTGCCGCACAGCAACAAGGCTGCTCAAAAATACTGACTTTTGGCGGTGCTTTTTCTAACCATATTGCTGCAACAGCGTATGCCGCTCAACGATTTGGTTTTCAAAGTATTGGCATTATTCGCGGAGACGAGTTGGCTTTGCACGCCTTAAATCCAACACTGCAAACCGCACATGATTTTGGTATGCAGCTGCATTTTGTGAGTCGGGCCGAATATCGGCTGCGCCATGAAGCCGCATATTTACAACAGCTACAACAACAATATCCGCAAGCTTTCATCGTTCCAGAGGGCGGAACCAATGCACTTGCCTTGCAAGGCAGCCAAGAAATACTCTCTGCTCATGATCGAGAAAATTATGACGTGATTTGCTGTGCAGTCGGAACTGGCGGAACCATTGCAGGACTGATTGAAAGCAGTTCAGATCGACAGCATGTGCTGGGCTTTTCTGCCTTAAAAGGTGATTTTCTACAACAAGACATTCAACAGTGGACTGATAAAAAAAATTGGTCTTTAACTGATGCCTATTGTTGCGGTGGCTACGCCAAAACCAGTCCAGCGCTACTGCAATTTATGCAACAGTTTGAACAGCAATATGCGATTCCATTAGAACAGGTCTATACCGCTAAAATGATGATGGGACTTTTTGACCTGATTCAGCAGCAACATTTCCCAGAAAATGCCCGTATTCTTACGATTCACACAGGTGGTTTACAAGGAAAGTTGAAAACATACTAAAAGCTGCATAAATCTTTTATAATTGCCCGCTTTTCCGCTCTTGAGTATTTCCCCCATGATCCATCAAGTTGATGTTGTTGTTTTAGGTGCAGGTGCATCAGGCTTGATGTTGGCTGCTGAAGCAGGCAAACGTGGGCGCTCGGTTGCAGTGCTTGAAAAAGCCAATAAAGTCGGTAAAAAGATTTTGATGTCTGGTGGTGGTAAATGTAACTTTACCAATCTGGATGTCGAGCCTGCGAATTATCTTTCTGAAAATCCACATTTCGTTATTTCTGCCCTCACCCGCTATACCAACTGGGACTTTATTGGTCTGGTCTGTGAATACGGAATTGAATATGAAGAACGCAAGCACGGTCAGCTTTTTACCCTAAAAGGATCAAAAGAAATCCTTGAGCTGTTACTTTCAGAATGTGATAAAGCCAAACGTGTACAGATTCAAACCCATTGCGAAGTACAGCAAGTCAAAGCACAAGCAGATTCAGGTTTTATCATTGAAACCAGTCAAGGGAATTATCAATGTGAATCGGTGGTGGTTGCGACAGGTGGTTTGTCTATTCCAACGTTAGGTGGTTCGGGCTTTGGTTATGAGCTTGCACAGCAGTTCGGACATCATGTCTACCCAACACGCGCAGGTCTGGTTCCCTTTACCTTCTCAGATCAATTTAAAGAAGTGACCACCCGTTTAAGCGGCAATGCGCTAGATGCAACGTTAATCAATGAACGCCATCAATTTACCGAAGCCTTGCTCTTTACCCATCGCGGACTCAGCGGCCCAAGCGCTTTGCAACTTTCCAACTATTGGCATGTCGGTGAAAGCTTTAAAATTGATTTCTTTCCGAGTCAGGACTTCGCTCAATTTTTCAAAGAAAAGAAAAAATCTCAGCCGAAAGTACTGTTACGAACCTTACTGAGCGAATTTACCGCCAAAAGCATTGTACTTGAATTACAGCAATTGATCTGGGCAGAGCAAAGTGAAACTGCGATTGGCAATATAAGCGACCTTCAACTGGAGGAGATTGCAGCACAACTCCATGCCTTCTCCGTTAAACCGTCTGGAACCGAGGGTTATCGCACAGCTGAAGTGACACTGGGTGGTGTAGATACCAGCGAAGTCTCATCAAAAACCATGGAAAGTAAGAAGCAGAAAGGCCTATATTTTATTGGTGAAGTACTGGATGTGACAGGACACTTAGGCGGTTATAACTTCCAGTGGGCATGGTCATCTGCACAGGCAGCAGCCCAATTCGTTTAAATACGGTTCTGATACATACCCTTCGCTTTGGCTTCAGATGAATCAATACTTAATGTAGTTCATCTGAAGAATTAGCAGCTTCCGAAGACGGGATTTTCTGGGTATTTTCGATTGATTTCTCTTTGGTTGGGCTTGATTTCGCCACGACAAATTTGTAAGCACTTGCCAAAAAACCAACAGTAATACCTGCAATAATAATCGGTGCAAATACACGATTTGGTCTCTTCATTCTGTTCTCCTATTAACTTTTTATTGAGAGACTATGGGGACTTTATCTATAAATGAATTGCTTTTTAGGCCAAGTTTTCATTTCGACCCAATCGAATGCGCAACTTGCTCATTCCACTTCGCTCAGAATTTTCCACATTGTGAGCTGAGCTGGATGCAAAACGTATGTCCTAACAACTCTGGACAGCATTACAAATAAAGACCAAAAGTGCGAATAAAAACAAAACGACCACCCTGCTTAGAGTGGTCGAATTGATTGAAAAAATCAAAGATTATTTTTTACTATTCATCCGAATATGGTGGAGTTGGTGGTGTTGGATTCGCCAGAGTATCTGATGAAGTTGGTGTCGGACTCACAGGATTCACTGGAGTCGTTGGCGCTGTTGGTGCTGGGCTCACAGGCGCTGCTGGCTTAACCTCATCCTTGTGCAACGGATTTGGTTTGTTGCCTTCTGTTTTTGCCTTATCCAGTAAATCATCAAGTAAACGCTCTGCAGGTTGACGACCGCCTAAACCAAAGGCCAATGCAAATGCGACTGCAACTGAACCCAGTGTTAAACCGAAGGCCAGATTAACAATAGAATCAGCAATACCCATTGCTTTCAAGCCCATCGCAATCACAAGTCCCATAATTAAAATACGGACCAGATTACCTAACCAGCGAGAGCTATTATATTCACCACGTTGAACGACATTGGCAACCACATTTGCCAGCCAGAAGCCGATCACCAGAATTACTGCACCTAGAAGGATACTTGCACCGAACTGGATAAACATGGCAATGAGTACGCTCACCTGTTCCAGCCCCAGACGATTCGCTGCTTCTGAAACAGCAAATAGCATGGTGAAGAACACGATTAGACAGCCAACCACATCTGAAACACGAGTCTGTCCAAGGAAACGTTGGATATCGAGTTTCATTGGAATTTCATCGACACCTGCACCTGAAATCAATTCAGCCACTAAACGTCCAACAAAACGCGAAACAATATAAGCCACAATTAAAATCAGGCCTGCCGCAATAATTTGTGGAATCGCGTGCATGATTTCATTCAGCATTGATGTCGCTGGTTGAGAAATCGCTTCGATACCTAGTGCTTCAAATGCCACAATTAAAGTGGTAATAATAATGACGGCGAAGACAAAAGAGCCTAAAAATTTAGAGACATTTGAATTTTTAAATAGCCCTACTTTTTCAGCCTGTGTCTGTAAACCCAAACTATTACTTAAACCTTCAACAATGCCACGTACAATCTTCGCAAGAATATAACCGACGAAGATAATGACACCTGTAATAAACAGATTCGGTAAATAAGCAACGGCATCATTCACCATGTTCTGTACAGGAATTAATAAACCTGTTAAACCGAGAATCGATAAAACAATCGGCAAGAACAATAATAAAACCAGCCAGTAAAAAATCTCACCGATATTGCTACTCAGTGAACTGACACCGACCTCACCGCTCAGCTTCTCATCAAGCTCGGTTCTGGCAAGTACATTGGTTAATCCTGCGCGTACCAAACGGGCAACAATCCAACCAATAAAACCGACTGCAACAGCAGCAAACAGATTAGGAATAAAGGCCAGAATCCGCCCGACCATATTGCTAAATGGATCACTCACACCACTGATATTTAAGACATTTAATGCACCCACAACCGCTAGAATCATGATAAACCAGAATACCAGCTTGGAAATCAGATTCTCAATATTTGGGGTACGACCAGTTGCAGACGACAATTTATGATTGGTATCAAGTTTTTGCAGTAATTTTTTTACACCCGCTGCAACCACCAGAGCAATAATCCAGCCGACCAGCAAGATTACAATTGCAGCTAAAATTGGGTGAAATTGATCCCAATAATACATTGCATCAAATCCTCCTCGGTTGGAGGGGTCATTAAAAAATTCATTCATGTTGTTATCCTTATGTTGTGTTTTTCAGTCTTGTACAGTCCACCCATGGTTGCTCTATGAACTAAGAACATGATTTATGGATGCTTCCACCATAATTTTTGTCTATTTTCCAATCAATAAATGGCAGCACTAATACAACAAAAAGTGCGCAAAATATTGCAAAAAAGCTCATTGATTCACACCAATGAGCTTTTTGAAGAATTAATTCTCGGTCTTAAAATATGCTTGTCTAAGCATTCAGAACTGCCGACTGCATTTGTGACAGGATCACTTGTGCAGTTGGATTGGCTGAATGATCAGCAACCATATAAACAAGTAATGCAATCAGGAAGATTCCCACCAGAATCAAAATATAAACGGGTAATCTTCTCTTTTTGGTAATTTCTTCTTTGCTCGCCACATGGGGTTGTGGCTTACTAAAATCATGCATGATAGCAGCCCTCATCCTTATTACTTTTCAATATTTATATTAGCAACGTGCTGTGTAGCATTGTGTGAAGAAGCTTCGGACTATCGTTGCACTGGTTGCAGAACTCTACTTTTTTTATTTTATTTTTTGTTTAAAATATAGGCGGCTTTAGCGGGCAACAAAAATAAGCTATAATGCTCAGTCCCGTTTTTTAAATGTTTTGCTTTATGTCCTATAGCCAACAAAGTGTTTCTCTTGATTTGGACACTGATGTAACACATCAATGTTTTTTACATCACACACGCGATGAACATTTGATTGGAATTATTGAGTTTAATAAGCCAAGCTATATCCTGAAATGGGGTGATCTGGAATATTTTCGTCGCCGTACAGAAGAGTTTTCGGTGATGCCATTACCAGACTGTATCAATGCCATGATCATTGATATTCGTAATGTACAGCCTTTTTTAGATAATGAAGTTCCCATCTTGCCGTGGCGCTTACTGGAAGAAGATTGTCCTGTACGTCTGGTCGTTCCTCAAGAACGCCTTGAGCATTACATTGGGTTATTTGAACCGACTTGGTTAACCACCGATGTAGACACAGCGATTCAGGAAATCCGTGAATTTATGGATATGTTTGTTCATTAAACATATCCCTCCTCCTTCATTCAGATGAATCGTCTCAACCGAAGTCTGTTACCAGTAATTTTCTACGGCAATATTACCTTCACCACGACGATTCATAATTAAACCACGCAATTTTAGCGCTTCTTTGGTGTCTTCCACCATCTGCGGATTACCACATAACATCACATGACTGCTGGCTGGATTCAAATCCAAGCCAACGGCTTTTTCCAGTTCCCCATTGCCAATCAGCACAGGTAAACGATCATGTAATGGCGCCTCTGGATCACGCGTGATGATCGGGACAAATTTAAAGCCCGTATGCCCTTCACCAAACAGTGCCGCAATTTCTTGAATACGATCTACATAAGCCAGTTCAGACTCGGTACGAACGCTATAAACCAGATTGATGTGCTGATATTTATTCCATGTTTCGAAATCTTGCAGCATCGATAAGAACGGCGCCAGACCAGTTCCTGTCCCCAACAACCATAAATCCTGCGGTAAAGGTTGCTGATAACGCGCAAGGGTTAAATAACCATACGAGATCTTTTCCAGATACAGCTCATCACCCACTTTAAGGTGTTGCAGATTCGAGGTAAATGCGCCATCGGGTACCACAATTGAAAAGAATTCTAGCGTTTCATCAAAGGGTGAAGACACCACCGAATAAGCACGAATCACCAGTTCGCCATCTACCATTAAACCAATACGGGCAAACTGCCCTGCGGTGAATTTAAAATGGGCTGGACGGGTCATGGTAAAACTAAACAGATTGTCAGCCCAGCGGTGTACAGATAAAACCTTTTCTACGCTAAATTTTTCAATTGACATGATTTGAACGTGGCACGAAACAGTAGGCTCATGTTAGCATGATCGAATAAATGATGGATACTCAAAACATTAAGGCTATTTAACATGCGCATGACATTACGCCAATTGGCTGTTTTCGTGGCGGTCGCTCAAGAGGGAACTGTAACCAAAGCGAGTGATGCTGTTCGTCTCACACAAAGTGCGGCAAGTATGGCCTTAGCAGATTTAGAAGATGGTCTGGGCGCACCACTATTCGACCGTCTAGGAAAACGCTTACAACTGAATGATCTAGGACGTTTTTTACTTCCTCAAGCGCTTGAGATTTTAGGGCGTTGTGAAGCTTTTGAACAAGCGGCCAAAGGCGAGTTGCAAAGCATTGATTTACGCCTTGGGGCAACACTCACCATCAGCGATTATTTAATGCCTGATTTGATGGCTGATTTTTTACAACGTCATCCGCAAGCGCATCTCCAACTGCAAGTGGGTAATACCCGTCAAATGATTGAAGCAGTGAATCAATTTCAGCTTGATCTCGCCTTAATCGAAGGTTCATGTCATTTACCACAACTACAATGTATTCATTGGCGTAATGATGAACTGGCTGTATGTTGTGCGCCTGATCATCCTCTTGCACAGCTCAACCGCCCGATTACACCGGCAGATTTTGACGAGGTAGAATGGATCTTACGTGAAGAAGGCTCAGGAACACGTGAAGTGTTTGATAATGCCATTTTACAAGATTTACCAGATGCCAATATCCGTTTAACACTGGGTCATAATGAAGCGATTTTAAAAATAGTCGCAGGTGGTTTGGGCATGTCATGTATTTCCAAACTGGCGATTGAACCTCTTCAGGAGAAAGGCCAGTTGGTCATTCTAGATACGCCTTATTGGGAATTAACCCGTCCGCTTTATATGCTCGTCCATCGCCAAAAATATCAAGGGCCTGGTTTAAAAGCCTTTTTGCAATTTTGTGAAGCAAAGGTTTAACTTTTTAAATAAAAAATGCTTCCAGTTGGAAGCATTTTTTTATGCAGTTTGATTTAGAAGTCGAAGCTCACACCAAGTTTATAAGTACGACCTGCGCCAACTGTAGTAAAGCCACTGGTAAACACGCCATCCCAATATTTCTTATCAGCGACATTATCCACATTGGCACGGAAAGTTGTATTCACACCCCCGAGTTTAGTTGCGTACTTCGCCCCTAAATCAACCAAGGTATAATCAGGTAATTTTAAATTATTGTTCGCAGTTAAGTATTGGTCATCCACATAAGTCACAAATGCATTCACGCTTAAACCTTCTACATAGGGTAAGGTGTAATCTACACCAACGCCTGCGGTAATCTCTGGTGTACCCTCAATGGTATTACCAGATATATCGACTCCGCCCGTTAAAAGTCCTTTTTTATATTCGGTATCAATATAAGCCAGATTACCGTAAACGATTAAGTCTTCCGTCACTTTACCAGAGAAACCGTACTCAACACCTTTTGATTCAGTCTTCGCACCATCCGTCGTAATTTGCTTAATATTTGCATTGTTCGGATCACGATAGCTTGTATCTGTCATCGTGCTCGGTTTTTTAATTTGATACAGCGCTAAAGTGTGTAACCAACGATCACCTTGATATTTCGCACCAATTTCATATTGTTTACTTTCAAATGGAGCAAATGTTTTATTGTAATTTGCATCTGTCTCATTAGATACCGTTGCACCTCGAACCAGACCTTCCACATAACTCGCATAGAATGAAGTTTCTTCACCAAAAGGTTTCACAACAATGGCGGCACTTGGAGATAACTTATCATCTTTCAATGGCGGTGCATTGGTCGTCAGCGCTTTTAAATTCATGTCTTGATAGCGCACACCTAAAATAAACTGTAGCTTGTCATCCAGCATGGAAATCTGATCACTCAAGCTATAGCTGACATAGACATCATCGGCGAAAGGTACAATAACTGGCCAAGTATCAGGCATATGCCCTTCGCTACTTGGATCATAGATATTGGTCGGAAAATAAACCTCTTTTGCACCACGTCCCTGATGCTGACTATATTTACGTTTCAGGTAATCTGCTCGGAATGCCAGCGTATGGGAAATATCACCTGTAAAAATCTGACCTTCTAAACCTGCATTAAAGGTGGTGTTATGTTCCTTTGAACCGACTCGATAATACTGTGCCAGTGCATCGCCATCCGCACCGACCAATGGACTTGTATTACCTATACCTTGATGATTAACGGGATAATCACCTACGATCATACGGGTACCAAATAAATGCCCACGGTATTCACGCTCATTGAACCCAGCGCCAGCAAATGCTTTTAAATTTGGTAGAAGCTTATATTCTCCTGATAAGCCCACATAATTAGCACTTTGCATACCTTCTAAATGTGGGAAATAATTCAGCTTGCCATCTGGTGCTGGTAAAACACGTCCCAAAGTCGCAAAAGAGATCATTGCTGGTGAACCACCATCACGCTTATCACGTACCGAATAAGCATCAAAGTTAATTTTGGCCTGATCAGTCGTATAGTCGAGTGCGAGTACCGCAGCCGTATTTTCATCTTCCAGCCCGTCAACAATATGTTCACCTTGTCCATAAGTCGCACTGACACGCGCACCAAATTTGTTGTCCTCCCCAAAACGGCGAGATACATCAAAACCTGATTTGTAATAACCACCATCTTCGTACATCGCAGAGACTTGGGTCAGATCCCGATCCGCACGTTTGGTTGTTGCCATCACGACTCCACCAATACTCCCGCCTGGTGCCATGCCTGCAATTAATGCATTTGGGCCTTTCAATACACTGGCAGAGCTTAAAATATCAGTCGGTGTACGACCACTTGGCGACATACCATAAGCACCATTAATATTGGCATCTTCCCATGTCACCGCAAAGCCGCGAATCATAAAGTTTTCGTTTAAATGCCCACTATTGGTGGTGGTACGAATACTTGGATCATTTTTAAGAATGCCTGCAATCGAATCCGCTTGCTTATCTTTAATTGCCTGCTCGGTATAGGACTGGATACTGAACGGCGTATCCAATACAGCTTTCTCACCGAGGATACCTAAACTGGCATCTTTTTTAAGTTTACCTGTTGCATCTGTTGCTTGTGAGTCGGCTTTCACGACAATCGTTGGCAAAACGGTGTTTTCTTCAGCCACAGCAAACATTGGTAATGCAATGAGAGATAGAAACAATATATTCTTTTTCAAGTGACCATACCCCGATAAAAATTTGATCACATTATATAAGAACAATTAACAAATGATAATAAAAAC
>NZ_LZPJ01000035.1:0-4642 GCF_001729365.1 Acinetobacter sp. YK3 | reverse complement strand
ATCAATCTGCCAATTGGCAGCCTGAATCTTGATATTTAAATCACGTAGTTTCGCGCTGATATCATCGGCTTGTTTTTGCAAGCTAGAAACAGGGATAACCTTCTTCCATTTAATCTCTCGTGAACTATAACGATCAGATTCACGATGGGTATTGGCAATCGCATCAACGAGAATCTTATGCTGTTCTGCATAATTATCACGTAAGCTTAATAGGAAAAGCAATATTTTGCCATCCTCTAATTTTGCTTGTGCATTGGTTAAATGAACACGACAAATCAATTGATTGCTTTCTTGGGTTAAAGCAAACACTTGTTTGATTAGCTCATTTGGATCTTCACTTGGTTCATCACCATCTTGTACCAATACATTGGCATTGATCCGTTGTTTTAATGAAGCGAGCTTTTTTTGTTGATCACTTCGAAGTAAAAGTGCTTCTGCGAGTTTCATTTTTCTATCTCTATTTTATTCCAATCAAAACTATTATCAGGTAAAAAGTCTGAATCACAGGCTTGAGTATGTTGCATAGCCTCATCAAAACCTATTTCAACTTGATTCATTAAATCACCCTTTAACATACGCCAGTTGTCTTAATGTATAAACCACTTCAACTAAATCCTATTGTGCTTTCATGACATCTTCGATCGGTTTATAAGCCGATGCAATTTTATCAATCACAATAACATCTTTACGGCATTCCACATCTTTAGTTTGAGAGACTTCCAGTAATCATTCCCCTAGACGATCTTTCTTATTTTGAGATGGGCTAGATAGAAACTCTAAATTCCAGAGTTTTTCGGCATATCGACCCAGCCACCAGAAAGATGCTGCCAATATAATAAAGAAAATGGCTTTATGCATACCATTCCAGAAGAACTCAAAGTACTTGGTATATAGGTTGATAAATAAGAAGGTGATACCAAAACCACGTGAGGTGGCATCGTCATGTTTCAAACCATAGACAATTGCAATGATGGCAATAAATGCGAATAAAACACCCCAATGCAACAACTCATATTGTTTAACGTTATACCAGCTACTTAAGTCACCATAGTTGCCAAAGATTGATAGAAGCCATAAGGCAATAAATAGATAAAGCAATCCCATGACATAAGTTGAGTGCGCAAAATCTTTAAAACGCGCATAACGTTTAAAGAGAAGACTTAATCCAATCAGTACACCACCAAAGAATACAAAGCGTAAAGGGAAGTTCATCCCTAGATAATATGCACCCCAACCAGACATATAACCTGTTTCAGTTCCAAACCATGAACCCAATGAAAGTAATGAAAACACCCAAATCAGTTTGGATGGAAACCAGAAGGCAAGAGCGGCATAAATGAGGGTTGAGAGCAGGAATAACAAAGAGAAATGTCCGCTGCCAGTATCAATCGCTTGTCCGAAATAAGCCACAGATGCTGCTGTAGAGAGCACACCAGCAAAAATTATGGCTTCATTGCTAAATTGATGCAGTGGTTTGGTTTTACGTCGACGATATGCAAAGCCATAAAAGGCCGCAGCGACTCCTGCAAAAATCAGACAAGGAATGATTTTGGAATCAATAAATATTTTTTCAATCAGTTCCATCAAGAACTGATCCGCTGTAATTGCGGCAATGGCAATCACGGCACAAATCATCGAAATCCAGAATGAGTATTTTGCCAAGCGTTCCCAGTCAAAAGGCCGAATCGAAAAACTATGCTTTAACTCATTGGCAACATCAGGCGTAATGGTGCCTTGTTGTTGCCATTGTTCAATGGTTTGCTTTAAAAAAAGTCCTTGTTTTTTATTTAATTTCATTAAAGAACCCGAATGTCTGTACATCTATACTGATATAACAGACATTGGATTGAGAAGACGTATAGTTTTCTTAGTAATTTGTTGTTAAGTCTACAGTTTTAAAAAGCGAGCAATCACTTGTCTGAGCTGTTTTAAGTAACCTGTAAAGAAATGATTAGCACCTGGCAAAATCGTGATTGGATGTTTTTGCGGTTTTGCCCATGCAATCATATCTGATAGCAAGGTAATGTCATCTTGCTCGCCATGAACAAATAAGATATCACCGTCAATTGCAGGGGTTTTATAGTGGCGTAAATCGACTACCGAACCTGTTGGTAAACCACAGAGCACCAATTGTTTTGGACGTAATTCATCACTGAGTTGTGCTTGGCATTTTGCCAACACATGAGAACCAAAGCTAAAACCACCAGCGTAGAACGTAAGTCCTGCATGTTTCTCGCGGGCATATTTAATCACAGCCATGATGTCATCAGTTTCGCCGTGTCCTTGATCATGTATGCCTTCGCTGCCTGCCAGACCGCGGAAACTTGGACGATAAACTACACAGCCCATTTCATTAAAAATCTGAGCCAGTAGCACAGGAACTTTATGATTTGGTGTCCCGCCTTGCAAAGGATGTGGATGGCAGACAACAGCAAAACCTGTGACTTCACCTTGAGGTTGATCGACAAACATTTCAATTTGACCAACAGGACCTTGGATGAATAATTGCTCAGACATAAGATACGCAATGGATAATGGAAGAATCCACTATTTTACCGATAATGAAGAATGAAAACACGAATTGGCATTAAAAATTATCAACTGTTATAGTTTCACCAAGATAAATTTATGTTTGATTGATTATGCTTGCTTTAATTTCTCCTGCTAAAACACTTGATTACACAACAGCACTTCCTACAGATACACATACCCAACCACGTTTGTTGGCACAATCACAACAGTTGATTGATGTATGTCGTAAGCTTTCGGCAACTGAGATCGCGTCGTTAATGACGGTAAGCGAGAAAATTGCCAACTTAAATGTAGAGCGTTTCCGTGACTGGAATGCTGATTTTGATTTTTCCAACGCACGTCAAGCCTTGTTTGCATTTAAAGGTGATGTGTATACGGGTTTAGATGCTTATCACTTAAAAGATCAAGATATTGATTTTGCCCAGCAGCATTTGCGTATGTTGTCTGGTCTTTATGGATTGTTGCGTCCTTTGGATTTAATGATGCCGTATCGTTTGGAAATGGGAACTAAATTAAAAAATACCCGTGGTCATAATCTGTATGAATTCTGGGGCAGCATCATTACAGATCAAATTAACCAAGATTTAGCTGAAATTAATTCGAAAGTATTGGTAAATTTAGCCTCTGACGAATATTATAAGTCTGTGAATGAAAAGAATATTCAGGCGGAAATTGTTAAGCCAGTATTTCTGGATCAGAAGAACGGAAAATATAAAGTCATTAGCTTCTATGCGAAAAAAGCGCGTGGTTTGATGGCAAGATACTTGATTGAAAATAAATTAAGCCAAGTAGAACAATTAAAAGCATTTGATAGTGAAGGTTATTACTTTGATGCTGAAAGTTCATCGGATAAAGAGTTGGTCTTTAAGCGAGATGAGCAACACGCAGCGTAAGTTTACCTTGGGCAGGGTGGGATGTTAACCAAAGAGCATTTATTAAAGTACGCAATATCGTCTGATCAAGTTTGTGTTAAAGGGCATTTAACAGAACCTCGCAGTTATGGAGTGTACGCACTACCATTAGATACAGATGGTACTCGACGATTTCGATTTGGTAATCATCCCATGCGCCAGCAGGAACTAAAACATGAGTTTGGTTCCTGCACTTTGTATCAGCTTTTTCTTGAGCGCAAAGATGCTGAATCTTTAGCAAAATGGCTTAATAAAGCAATTCAGTGAGAATTGGCAATGCAGCAATATTTAGCCGTATTAGAAAAATCATGGTTTGAGCTACAGCAGCATTATCATTTTTCTGAGCCGCAGAAAATTTTTAACAAGTTGATTGCTGCCTATAGTGAAAAGCAGCGCGCTTATCATACAGTCCAGCATTTGTATGAATGTTTGGTGTTGCTTGAATCGATTCGAGCCAATTTGAATGATGCAAATGCTGTTGTATTGGCACTTTGGTTCCATGATGCGGTTTATGATCCGCAAGCAAAAGATAATGAATTGAAGAGTGCAGAGCTATTTGAGCAATATATGGCTCAAGATTTACCCGTAGATATCGTTGGAAAAATAAAACGATGGATTGTTGCGACGCAAAAGCATGCATCGACTAATGAATTAGATTTGCAATTTTTACTGGATATTGATTTAGCGATCTTGGCTGCATTTCCAGCACGTTTTGCAGATTATGAACAACAGATTCAAAAAGAGTATGCTTGGGTAGATTCTGGGATTTACTCCCTTAAAAGAAAAGAAGTTTTAGCGCACTTTTATCAAGCAGAACCACTATATCAAACGGAGTATTTTCAACAGAGTTTTGAGCAAAGGGCGAAAGGGAATTTGAGAGAGGTTGTTGAAAATTAGATCTGCATTTAATAAGGATATTCTGAATAAATAATTAAATTCAAGGATATACCTAATCTGAGATTTTATTGAATATATTTTATTGCATATTTTCCTTGGTTTTCATAAATTTTTAATTCAACCACTCCATCTTTTAGATTCCCTTTTATATAGAAATGATAGTAATAATATGGTGTACGTTCTTGACTATCTCCAGAATACTAGCCAGATTTTCTTAATTTATAATTTTCTATCGTTCCATATTTTTCATGTAATTCAGTATCTTGTTGGAATATTTGGACAATATTTCTCTCATTTTTCTT
>NZ_LZPJ01000034.1:0-6653 GCF_001729365.1 Acinetobacter sp. YK3 | reverse complement strand
ATCTCTCTGAGCGCACCAACTTAAATAGAAGAAACCGCTTAATTGCGGTTTTTTTGTGCCTGAATTTTAAGAGATATAAATCATCACGCTGCTATAAACGGCTAAAATATAATATAGGCTCAGTAAAGCCATAAGTATAATTCTTGATTTATTTGAGAATATTTTTAATAAAGTAGACACCATAAAAGCAATCAATAAAAACATCCACGCTCCAATGAATGTGATTATCCAGAGCTTCCAATTCTTTTTCTGTATCGCGGTTGGGGTGTTGGGGGCTAATTGCTGATAATTTAGATGAATTAAATTTCCTTTAAGATCAATATAATCAATAGCTTTAAGCTGGTATTCGGGCCGATTATTTCCTATCGGAATTGTTTGATAATAATAGATTGTTTGGATCGCATGAGTCGGTTTCTTAAGCTCTTGCTGGCATAACTTCATGAGTTTGACATCACACTTCATTGTTAAAGAATTATTGGCGTTTGTTGGAAGTATCAACGATGCACCAGCTCGTTCACGACGGATATGAAATTGGTTGGTTGAGTTGACATATTGTTTTGAGATTTTCCATGTGTGATTTCTAGCAAGGTCTACTTGGTGTAAGGCTGCTTGGTGCAAAGAGCTAAAAACTAATAAAATTATGAAAGAATAAAGAAAGCATAGGAAGGCAGATTTAAAGTGGTTTGAGATGTAATTTTCTTCTGCATTATGGTTCTCGAAAATAGTTTTTGGCATTACGTTCCTTAGTTTTAGCTAGATTTTACTTTTACTATTTTCTTTTCAAACAATTGATAAAGATAACCCACTGTCCCAAGCACACCCACCATACGGATCACATGAAATGCGGTCACCATAGGCACGCCGAGCTGTAACACATTGGCGGTTAATGCCATTTCAGCCACACCACCTGGGGCAAGACCTAAACCAAGTGTGGGTAAGGAAATATCTGTCCAAAATGTAAGGCTGTAGGCGAGCAAGCCTGCGAACAGAATAGCGCCTAGATTACTTAGGGCCACAATACTGAGATAATGCGGTGCAGTTTTGAAAAATCCTGGCTTAAATTTATTACCTAAAGACCAGCCTAGTAATACCTGACCTAAATGTAAAATCGATGTTGGCATCGCCGACAGGTGAATATCTTGTGTGGTAAATAAAATTGCAACCAGTAGCGCACCAAATGTCCAAGGATTCGGAAGCTTGTAATATTTAAAAATACGGCTGGCAAAGTAAGCCAAACTTGCTAACAGGGCAAGACCATACCAATTCACTTCGCCATGACGATGAAGCGTACT
The DNA here is from genome assembly GCF_001729365.1 of Acinetobacter sp. YK3. NCBI lineage: Bacteria > Pseudomonadati > Pseudomonadota > Gammaproteobacteria > Moraxellales > Moraxellaceae > Acinetobacter > Acinetobacter sp. YK3. Next base: position 5,361 of record NZ_LZPJ01000034.1, on the reverse strand, counting down.
GTGATCAAGGCCGTGCCATCCCATAAATTGATAAAAAAATGGAACGATAACCACCACCATTAATATACGTAAGGTATGGGCAGAGGCAACTTTATCAACGCGGGCTTGATAATGCTCAGCCAAGTTAGACATTTCATTTGCACCACCGATTGCGGAAGCAAACCAGGCAGTTTTAAAGTCAACATTTCCCCAGCGATACAATATGGCAGAGCCGATTGCACCCAAGAATAAGGCAAAGAGTAGCCCGCCAAGCAGAAGAGGCCACTGCGTTGCAATCAGTTGAATCATTTGAGGAGTAAAATAGAGACCCAGCGTTAGTCCTAAAATCAACAAGCCGATATTACGTGCGCTGTGATGGCATTCGATCGGCGCATGATTCATTTTAAGAAATGCGGTAATGAATAAAGGCCCAAGTAGCCATGGGAGTGGCAGATGTAACCATTCCGCCAAGTGGGCACCTAAAAAGGCAACCGCTAGACTCAACGCATACTTGAGGTAGATCATTCAAGCCACCGAAAATAAGTGAATAAACCAAAGCAAAGGTGCCAATAGCAATACATGATTGCTATTGGCCATGCAATTAAGATCTTTGACGTTTGCTACGTAACCAGCGAATCAGTGGCAACACAATCATGATACCTGCCATGATCCATAACACCTTCGTGATATAACCATCAAAGAGAATAAATAATTCACCATGTGAAATAGAAAGAGCACGACGTAAACTGGACTCCATCAATCCACCCAGTACAAAGCCAAGGATTAATGCCGAAAGCGGGAAGTTGAGCTTACGTAAAATATAGCCAAAGATACCGAGCACGACCATTAAAATCAGGTCGAATATCGTACTGTGGATGGCATATACCCCAACAAAACTTACTGCGGCAATGGCGGGTAGTAAAATGAAATGTGGAACACTCAGGAGCTTGGCAAAGTAGCGAACCAGTGAAATGTTCATAAATAGGAGTAGGGCACTGGCAATAAAGAGCGAAGCAATAAGTCCCCACACAATCGTTGGTTGCTCGGTAAAGAGTTGTGGACCCGGCGTAATATTATATAAAGTTAAAGCGCCCATCATGACCGCTGTCGTTCCAGAACCAGGTACACCCAAGGTTAACATTGGAATAAACGAGCCGCATGCTGAGGCATTATTCGCAGCTTCTGGTGCAGCAATCCCGCGTAAATCCCCTTCACCAAATTTACTGTCTTTACCTGCCAGCTTGCGTTCACTGGTATAAGCCAAAGCACTGGCAATCGTGGCGCCTGCACCGGGTAAAATACCAATAATAAAGCCTAGAAAAGAACTGCGAAGGGTAGAGCCGAGTGTAAAAGTAAATTCCTTTAAATTGAATAGACTACGCTTACCTTGTCCTAACGCCTTTTGCCCAATTGCCGTTTGTTCCAGCATGATCAGGATTTCACTAATACTGAAGAAGCCAATCACGATCGTAGTAAATTGAATTCCATCACTTAAACTGACAGAGTTAAAAGTGAAACGATATACACCTGTTACGGCATCTACGCCCACTGTCGCGAGTAATAAACCAATTAAAGCGGAGATTGCTGTTTTTACAGGTTGATCACTGACTAAACCACTTAAGCAGGTGAGTGCAAATACCATCAGAACAAAATATTCGGCGGGGCCAAACACAATCGCCCATTTTGCCAAAAGGGGAGCAAATAGAATAATCCCAACAATGGCAATGATACTTCCAATGAATGAGCTCATGGCGGACAGTGATAATGCAATACCAGCTTTACCCTGTTTAGCAAGTGGATAACCATCAAGCGTTGACATAATGGCTGCCGCATCACCTGGCACATTGATCAGAATTGCTGAAATTCGTCCCCCAAACTCACAGCCTAAATAGACCGAAGCAAGAAGAATCAGTGCGCTTTCAGGAGGTAGGCCAAGCGCATAAGCAAAGGGTAACAGTAATGCCACACCATTAATCGGGCCTAAACCGGGTAATAAGCCGACAATGGTTCCGATAAATGCGCCAATAAGGGCAATAAATAAGTTTTGTGGGGTCAGTGCAACCTGAAAACCGTACATTAAATATTCAAAAACATTCATTTATTCTTCCCCGTTTTAATTAAAGAGACCTAATGGCAGAGGGACATCTAGTACATAATCAAATAGTCCGTAGAGTAAGCAACCAAAGACAATGCCAGTGACAAGTGAAGCCTTGAGGCTGCCACCGAAAAGAGGGCCGACCAGAAAAAACATCAGGGCAGTCGAGATAGGAAAACCTAAAAGCTCAAAAGTGGTTGCGTAAATCAGCATGAATAACATGAGCAAACCAACTTTTTTTAAGATGCTTCGGGATAGCCCTAGGTTAAGTAACTCTGCAAGTTTCTTGGGCCGAATAACGAGATAAAAACAACATAAAATTAATAGTAATAATAGAAGTGCGGGGTAGGGTCGTGGCCCCAATGGATCATAGGCAATGGGTGCAACATAGCTCCAGCATAAATAAAGCAGACCAAGACTCACAATCCCTAAAATCCCTGAAAAAATTCTTTCTATGAGCATAATCATTCCTTTTCTGATCTGGTTTTTAGATACATTTCAGGACACTGGAGTTTCAGCGAGAGAAACCTCCAGAGGCTGAAATACTTTTATTTATTGTTTTCGGGATTATTTGGTAATGAGTTCGAACTCTTTGGAGAGATCTCTTAACTGATTGGTTTGTTGTAAGACGAATTGATCTAACTCGGCGCCAGTCATCGAAAATGGCAGTAAATCAAACTGTTCGCGGGTCTGAGTGAACTTTGGATCGGTGAGCATTTTATCGAATGCTGTTTTCCACCACTGATAGGCCTCATCACTCACTTTAGGACCAACGTAATAGCCTCGTACAACAGGCCACTGGATGTCATAACCTTGTTCTTTGGCTGTTGGTATATCTGCTAAGGTATTCGGAAGACGTTCAGGTGCAAAAACTGCAAGTGCGCGTAACTTGCCTGATTTAACATGAGGAATAACCTCCGCAATGCCTGCACTGACGACTTGAATATGATTGCCTAAAACTGAAGTAATGGCTTCACCACCACCTTCCATCGCGATATAAGTCATATCTTTCGGATTGACGCCAGCGGCTTTCGCCAACATTGCGGTTTGCATCCAGTCCTGACCGCCAACACTGCCACCCGCACCAAAGCTAATCGATTTCGGATTTTTCTGAAGAGCCTGAATCAGGTCATTAAGATTTTGGTAGGGTGATTCGGCACTCACTGCAACAACGCCGTAGTCTGTACCGACCACTGCGAGCCAACGTACGTCTTTTTCGGTGTATTGTCCGAATTTGCCTTGGGCCAAGTTAAGCAGTGAGCCTGTTGAGAATGCGACAATGGCATTGTCATTTGCTGGATCATTGGCGACGATCTTATTATATGCCACTGCACCCACACCGCCTGGCATGTAGGTCACCCGCATTGGAGAGTTGAGAAGTTCAGTTTCTCTAAATGCTTTCTGTGCCAGTTTACAAGTCAGGTCAAAGCCACCACCCGGTTTAGCTGGGGCAATACATTCAGGACGTTTAGGTTCTCCGACTTGGCCTTTGCTCTTATCACATGCCGATAAACCGAATCCTAAGGTGATCAATGTAGTTGTGAATAAAACTTTTCTTAACATTTTAAATGTTTCTCCGTAAACAATTATATTGATATGCAAATACATACATATTTAAAGGTGCTGCTTTTAATAAGATTTTAGAGTTGCTATTAATAATTGAATTTTAGTTTGGAGGTGGTCCATTAACCTCTATTTTAGTTTTTTACTGTTGTGTGACTTGGTTATTATTGAGATTAGCACTATATTTTATGAGTCAATGGTGTGGTTTTAAAATATTCCTATATTGTTAATTTATTTGGAGTGTTAGGTGTTTTTAAAAATGGATGTAGAAGGTACGGATTGCTGAATTTAAACGGTTTTAATTTTTTAATGGATTAATCTGATGAGTAAAATAGTTTTTCCTGTTGTGAGAGATGATCTTGCTCCTGTGTTTAAAAGCCAGAAATATACAACTTCTGGCTTTTAATGATTATAAATTCTGAGCGATGTAGGGACTTAGAACTTAAATTCTAAACCTGTGCCTACAAGAGTTTGACTATCCTTTAGATTTGCCTGTTTAAAGCGCGCATAGCCTGTATAGCCATACGATCTTACCTGCTTGCTAAATGAATAACCGATACCTGTCATGATTTGCTGGGCTGTATAGTCGGCAGATTGATCTTTAAAACTGGTTTTGTTGGTGCTGTATTGGGCTTGCACATTCCATTTTTCATGATTTGGAATTTTGTATTCCGTACCGATAAGCCAGCCCACTGAATCATCAATATTGGCTGCACCTTCCTGATTCCCTTTTGCCTCTTCGATCTGAGCTTTCTGGATCAAGGCCTTTAAAGCAAGGTCGTCGGTTGCTTTAATACGGGTGATTAAGCGTGTTGTGTTTGCGGCAGCCAATACACCATCAACGTTAATATTTGTGTCTGATGCGTTCAGGAAACCTTGCCCTAAAAAGTTACTTGGGATCGCCTTATCATAGGCAATACCTGCGACAAGGAATGGATTGGTATAGGTCAGAGAGCTTGACCACGCATCACCTAAGCCTTTACCGTCAACAGTAACGCCCCCTTGACTGCTTTTGATACCTTGGCCTTCTCCAGTTGCCAGAAGGGCAATAAATTCAACATTGGCATCCTGACCTACAGAAAACTTAGGTGATTCATATAACACCGAATTATTAATCCGGTTTTCACCAGGCATAATGCCAGTGACATCTGCGGTATTACGAACATAGTTATTAAAGCTATCTACTGGACTTGAAAGTCTCTTTAACGGTGAATTATGTTTGCCAACCTTTAGCGTACCTAGATATTTATCTTTTAAACCTACATATCGATCCCGTTGTGACCAATCAGTACCATCGCCGTCTGCATTAAATGCCCATTCGACTAAGTAAACTGCGTCTAAACGATCTGTTAGTTTTTCCTCACCTTTAAGACCGAGAAAGGAACTATTCGTATTAATTTTCCATACATCTTTATTTTTTGTATGGGCATTATTTTCGGGTAAATAATCAACACTGGCGTCGATCTCACCATACATGTGAGGAGCAGCAAATGCTGAGCTGGTGATGATCGTAAATATGCTGGCAATTAAAACCGTAACTCTCATTTTTTCATCCTGAAAATTTTATAAAGCATCCCTTAGGGATGATGTGTCATTGTTGTGTTGTTTAAAAATATTAAAATGCTTAAGCCTTTAATACAGGTAGATTTTTAATAGAGTGAATGGTTTTTATCAAGCGCTATGGCGGAGTGGTTATTGGAGGGTTTTAAATAAAATTATTTTAA
>NZ_LZPJ01000033.1:0-41089 GCF_001729365.1 Acinetobacter sp. YK3 | reverse complement strand
CTTATAAATTTACAATAAAATATTTTCCAACAATTCCATTTATAATAAAAATCCAACTATTAATTTTAATAAAAATAATTTTTTAATTGAAATTAATTATAAAAACAAATGATTACTATTTTTTAAAATTAAAAATATAATTTACACTTTACTATACAAAATTTTCTTAATTATTCTAATGCTATTCAGTATTCACACTCCATAAGATGAGAGTTCATTCAAGTTAAAACTAAGATGACAATGCACAAAAGTCAGTGCCTTAAAAGTAACACCAGAACAATACATAGGCTTAAATAAAAGCTAAACATGAGATGGATAAGCACACAAGAAATCACTGCTCTGTGCATATCACTAAGTGAGTCTATCCGACTGAATCTCAAGGTTACACGTGATAATAGTATTAACAATTTAATAAATAAATTTATTTAAATCTTACATTTAATCGGGTTTTACTATAGAGAATGCTTATCACTTGAAGAATGAGATCAAATGACGTACCAAAACGAAATACAGACTTTAACCAATCTTGCAACCACCTTTCGAGAAGCTTTGGATCACGTGACGAATGGCTTTATTACAGGGGCATTTAGTAAATTCCCAAAGGAATGTGGTTCTGATGCCTGTGACCTTTTGCAGTATTATTTACTCAATGTCCATTATATTAAGTCTGATTATCGGGTCGGAAAAGTTCAGATTTCTTCACGCACACCAGAAATCGCTCACTGTTATCTGGTCGTAAATGGCGTTATTCTTGATCTTACAGCCGATCAATTTCATAAAGAATGGTTTCCTAAAGTCATTGTTTGTGAAAGTGCCCAGTATCCTTTGACACCTTATTTTAAATATGTGCGTAGTAAATCTGGACAAGACCTTATTCCATTAAATCCTTATTTACAGTCTATTTATGATCAAGTGTTAAAATATTTACAAAGAAAATAAGTTTATCTTTCAAGTGAAATATTCGAGTATAAAATACAGCCTTATTATTTTATACTCGAACAAAAAACAGTAAAGTCTAGCGATATTCGAAAAATAAAAAGGTGCTGTATTGTCTACTCTATTTCTACTACCCGCATACTGCTTCTGTATTCACATTTGAATGTGACATCGTCTGTAAATGTTCAAAAAAATGATGCATATTGGTTGCCCATTTGCTCATATCTTTATCAGCGATCAAATAAGTGTTGATGTCTCCAATAAAATCCATGTCATGTATCTGCACCCGATCAGCAAAATGTGATTGCTGTACATAACTCACAGGCAAAATCGCAAGCCCAACATCTAGACTGACACAACTAACGATGCCATCCAAACTTCCCATTTCTATGATATTCGCTGCCGGAAGTTGAAATGATGAAAGAAAGGAATCAATTGCTTTGCGATAACTACAGCCTTGCTTGAAGGCAATAAATTTCTGTTGAACCAGATATTCCTTTGAAAGTTGTTGTGGCACTTTTTTTGAAGAAATTAAAACTAGTTTCTCTGTCCAAACATGAAAATTAAACATGCCTTCGATCGGGGCATGATTGGCAACAAATGCACAATCTAGCTTGGAGACTTTTACCAAATCGATCAGCTCTCGACTCGGAGCAGTCGATAAGGCAAAAGGGAAATCGGGCGCAGATTCTTGTAAATCCCGAAATAAGGCTGGAAGCCTCACCGCCGCTGTTGTTTCCATACTGCCAATTTCTAAAGGACAACGGACTGCCATTTGTGTATTACAGAAGGTATCCAGCAGCTCTTGTTGTAGATCGAGCATTTTTTCTGCATAACCATATAACTGTATACCTGCCCGAGTCGGCTGAATTGGATTCTGCCGATGCAACAGTTCAACTTTAAGTTCGGTTTCTAGTTTCTTGATATGACTGGTGACATTGGACTGTACCGTATGTAATCGCTTTGCGGCTTCGGAAAAACTGCCTAACTTCATCACTGCTATGAACATTTCTAAAGACTTAATCTGCATCTCTATCACTATTAAAGATAGTTTGTATCAATTCAAATCATTTTACATGATTAGTGACTCTTGTTTAAATTTTATTAAATTTCTCCAGATGTCATGCTGATTCAAAATGAACGTGTCTAAACTTATATTTCTCATCTGTATTCTAAGTTGTTTTAGCTATGGGCTTTTTTTGGTCGATAGCAAAATCTTTGGCAAAGCACGACCTTTAGATCACATCAACTATAGCGATTAAATTTTGGTGCTGAACATGATCAATACTAAAGGAATAAACGCTCATAAGCAGCAAACACTGCAATCCGCATTCTGTGCAGCGCTGATTATGGCGATTGGGATGGGATTTGGCCGCTTTGCATTCACGGCGGTCTATCCACATATGATTGAGGAAAGCATTTTAAATTTGCATAGTGCCAGTGTCGCAGCATCCGCTAACTATGCAGGCTATTTGTTTGGGGCTTTATTCGCAATTAAAATCCAGTCGCAGCACAGCTATTTCACCTGTGTATTTGCAACGGTAGGTACAGCACTTTGTCTCACCCTTCTTGCTTATCTAGATTCAGCTTCGGTCATTATTCTTATTCGTGGTCTTGCGGGTGTATTGAGTGCCTTCGCTATGATTTCAGCCTCGTTATGGCTGTTAGAACAACAGAAACAAGTGCATCAAGCCCCTATTTTATATGCAGGCGTTGGTCTTGGGATTGCCTTGTCCGCTGAACTTTTGGTTTTTGGCACACAACTTGGGTGGCAGAGTAAAAGCTTATGGTTATTGCTTGGGCTGTCCAGTTTTGTCCTTGGCTTCGCTGCTATTGTGGGTTTATCTCGAGCTCAACCCAGACAGGTGTTAGAGTCGCATCTCTCTCATGGCAATACTCAACAGCCCAAAGCTGTCTCATTGATTCTGATTTATGCCTTGGCAGGTTTTGGCTACATTATCACGGCAACCTATTTACCCCTACTGGTCAAACAGGCCTTGCCGAATATTGACGCGGCACATATCTGGGCGATCTTCGGTTTGGGTGCGATTCCTTCTTGTTTTTTCTGGCATTATCTACATCACAGACTTGGGACACGAATCGCTTTATCTTCTAATCTGGGAGTACAGGCCGTCAGTGTTGTCTTACCTATCATGCTGCCAACCACTTTAGGTTATCTGTTGAGTGCGTTACTGGTGGGTGGAACCTTTATGGGAACTGTGACCATTGCCATGCCTGTCGCACAGCGAATCGCACGTCAAAGCAAAAGTAATTTAATTGCTATCATGACCGTTGTCTATGGTCTCGGTCAGATCATCGGACCAATTGCAGCAAATACCCTATTTTCAATCTATCACACCCTTAATAGCTTACTAATAACTGCTGCGGGGGCCTTATTGATTGCAACACTGATGAGTCTAAAATCAACTGAAGCGATTCATTAAGCTGGAATAGATGACTTAAAAAACCTTCATCTGCTTGTATTGTTGCAACTCATCTAAGGAGTTAATGCTATGACAAAACAGGCTTTGCTTCTGAAATGCCACCGTCTGTCCATTCAATTGTTTAAAACAATCTCGCAAGCTGAGTTTGTTCTCAGCGATTGCTTGTTCCAGCACCGATAAACTTTCTCGCTTCAGCAAACAAAATGGATATAACGCATCTCCATTAATTGTGACGTAGGCTACTTGTGTTAGAAGATTCTTGTGTAAAGCACGATGCAGTTTGACTAAAACCTGATTGGGAATATAAGTCACATCACAGGGAATAAATAAAACATAGTCAGCTTTAATATGCGACCATGCGCTTTTCATGCCCATTAATGGGCCTAGAAAACCCTGCTGATCATCGGCATAACATTGAATATCTGGTTCAATTTGTTGGTAAATCGAACGATCACGATGGCTATTTACCCAAATCTGTTGTACTTGGGTCTTAAAATGCTCAGAAATTTTTAACAGTTGAATCTGATCATCAAACTGTTGCAGTAGCTTATTCACGCCATTCATACGGCGCGCTTGCCCTCCCGCCAAGATCACCAGATCCGTAGCAGGATATTCGGTATTCATGCTTCTGCCTCCAGCTGACAGGTTTTGATCAAGCCACGAATTTCAGGTAAGCAGGAACCACAATTTCCGCCTGCTTTTAAACATGCAGTGACTTGTTTTTCATGCGTGATATTTTGCGTTTTAATGGCTTCAATAATCTTATTTTTACCCACTTTAAAGCAACTACAGACCAATGGTCCATCATTATTTGCAGCAGACATTGGCATACCCGCCAGCAGTGCTTTACGATGCAGAGCACTTAATCGTTCACGTTTAAATAGGCTCGCCACCCAATCCCGATCAGGTAATAGATCGGCAGGAGCGATATATAAACTGGCAACCAGAATACCTTCTTTTAAAATCACACTATGACTGAGTTGCGATGAAATATCTTCAAGGCTTAACCATTCATAAGTTTCATCGACAAAAGGTAGGAAGCTTTTTAAATTCTTTTGGGTTTGATCAATACTCTGACGATCAGCAATTTCATAACGAATCGCTTTTGCAGTTTTGATCTTGGTCCACCATGCACAATTTTGCAATGAGGCTTTGATATGATGTTCAAAGCCTTCACGTACATAGAGCACACCTTGCCAAGTGGTATGGAACGGCTGAATTGTAACAGGGGTATGTTTAAATTCAGGTTCACCTGAAATCGCATCCACCACAGGATTGACCACTTTACCAATCCGCGCATCAGAAGCGACTTGCTCAGTCCAGTGAATCGGTGCAAAGATTTGACCACGGCGAACCCCTTGCGCCAAGGTCACCCGCAGCACGCAACGGCCCCATTCCGAACGAACTTCGACCAAAGCTTTATCACGAATACCAAATTTTAACGCATCATTCGGGTGAATCTCACAAAATGGTTCAGCGCGATGTGTGGTGAGATTTGCCGATAAACCCGTGCGAGTCATGGTATGCCACTGATCACGAATACGCCCCGTATTCAACACCAAAGGATAATCTTCAGAAATCGCATGCACTGGATCTATGGCCACGGTTGGAATCAATTTGGCTTTTTGGTTTTTATGGCTAAAACGACCTCGATCAAATAGCTGCTCCACCGCAACACTTTGACCTTTCTCCCATACAGGCCATTGGATTGGACGTAAATGGTTATATTCATCCAGACTTAAATTCATGAGACCTTTCAAATTGAAATAACGGAAATTTTCAACTTGGTCACGTTGGTCAACACTGGCATTTTGATAAGCCGATAAAGCCGCATGTTCATTAAAAATGTCAGCAGCGTAATTAAAATCAAACCCGTTAAACCCCAGTTTTTTTGCAACCTGAGCAACTGCCCACCAATCGGCTTTGGCTTGTTTTGGCGGCGTTAAAAATGCACGTTGACGTGAGATACGGCGTTCAGAATTGGTGACTGTGCCATCTTTCTCCCCCCAACCCAGCGCAGGTAACAATACATCTGCATACGCCGTGGTATCGGTATCTGCACAAATATCAGAGACCACCACAAACTCACATTTTTCCAAGGCACGTTTGACTTGATCTGCATCGGGTAAGCTCACCACAGGATTGGTTGCCATAATCCAGATCGCTTTGATTTTGCCACTTTCCACGGCTTGGAATAAATCAACTGCTTTTAAGCCTGCCTGCTTGGCAATCACAGGACTGTTCCAGAAATCTTGTACCAGTTTTTGATGTGAAGGATTGTCCAAATCCAGATGTGCAGCCAACATATTGGCGAGTCCACCCACCTCACGGCCGCCCATGGCATTGGGTTGACCCGTCATAGAAAATGGCGCTGCACCTAATTTGCCAATTTTCCCAGTCAGTAAATGACAGTTGATAATGCTATTGGCTTTGTTCACCCCTTGAGAGGATTGATTAACGCCCATTGAAAATAGCGTAATCACTTTCTCCGTCTTGGCAAATTTATCAAAAAACAGTTGTAATTTTTCTGCGGAGATCCCTGTCCGTTTCACTAGTCCATCAAAATCTTGTTCGCTGCTACTCGCAGCTAAAAGTGCCGCTAAACCTTCGGTATGGGCCTCTACAAAATGCTGATCGATGTAATTATTGTGATATAAATACTGAAACAAGCCGTTAAATAATGCCACATCCTGACCAGGTAAGATCGGCAAATGTAAATCCGCTTGCTCACAGGTACTGGTAAACCGAGGGTCAACCACCACTACAAATAAATCTGGATTCTTGCTCTTTGCTTGCATAATCCGTTGATACAGCACGGGATGACACCATGCGGTGTTGGAACCAACCAGAACCACCATGTCAGTATGTTCAAAATCTTCATAACTGGCTGGAACAATATCTTCACCAAAAGCCCGTTTATGTGCCGCAACCGCAGATGACATACATAAGCGTGAATTGGTATCAATATTAGCCGTGCCCAAATAGCCTTTTACAAACTTATTCACCACATAATAATCTTCTGTCAGCAACTGACCTGAGACATAAAATGCAACACTGTCTGCGCCATATTGATCAATACAGGCTTGAAATTGATCTGCAATTTTCTCGATGGCTTGATCCCATGTAGTGACTGTGCGATGGTTTTTACGGCCAAACATCGGATGCAAGACACGGGTTTCCAAACCCAACGTATCTGCAAGATTGCTGCCTTTAATGCAGAGTCGTCCAAAGTTTGAAGGATGATTCATATCACCAGCAACTTGTACCGTCGTGCCATGCGTTTTATGTTGGACACTGACATCCACACCACAGCCCACGCCACAATAGGGACATGTTGTTTTTGTTATGATTGTTTCTGCTTGATCGGAGCGACTGTGTTCTAAATTTTGAATACTGTTCATGACTGCTCCTTTTACCTAGTTAATCTTTTTAAAGATGCATACTCTCGGGAGTCTTACCGAGTTTTCATCTTATTTTCAGGCTAAGCCTTCGGCTCGACCTACTTTTCTTTCGGGAAAAGTAGGCAAAACCATTGTCATCTGCAAAACCTGTTCTCTTCTGTCACCTACTTAGATTCATCGCAGAAACATTTCTTACAAAAACCATGCAGGTTGCAGATGACTTTTCCGAGTATCAAACTACTTACATAAGAATTTAATTTCTTAGAAATATTACCCTGCCTTTTTCATTGCAAAATCCTTACCAAATAACAGCTTGTTTCTAAATGTAGAAACGGGTGTTTGATCTGCAATCAACTCGGCATACCACATGCCATCTTCGGTATCACCAAACAAAACTGCACCAATCACTTTGTCTTTCTGGATAATGATACGCTTATAAATTTGACGTTTATCATCATTGAGGATGATGTCTTCATAATCCTCTTTCGGTTCACTATTTTCTAAATCAATTCGCCCAGCCGAGAATACGTCGACACCACTGACTTTTAACTGTGTTGGTACGGTTGGCGATTTAAAAGTTAAACTACCATGTTCAGCCAAATGCGTTGCACAGATGAAGGCTTGCCCCCAGAGTGGTTCAACCAGACCAAAAGTTTGATTACGATGCTCGATGCATTCGCCCACAGCATAGATACTTGGATCAAAGGTTTGCATGGTGTCATTCACCAAAATGCCTCGATTACAACGTAGTCCTGCACTTTGCGCCAAAGCAATATTTGGACGAATACCAACAGCAAAAATGACTAAGTCAGCATCCAGTACAGTTCCATCTTTAAGACGGACTTGACTAACATGACCATCTTCACCAATCAATGCTTCAGTATTGGCTTCTGTAATGATATTGATACCCTTTTGCTCAATACTATGGCGCAACATACGGCTGGCACGACCATCCAACTGACGTTCCATAATTCGATCCATCAGGTGCAGAACCGTCACATTCATACCACGTTGTTTCAGTCCATATGCCGCTTCCAGACCCAGCAAACCACCACCGATCACCACGGCATTCTTCTTGGTTTCGCAATATTTGATCATGGTGTTTACATCATAAATATCACGGAAGCTGATCACGCCTTTTAAATCCACACCTTGTACAGGTGGAATAAATGGCGATGAACCAGTCGCAATGATCAAACGATCATAATCAACGCTTTCGCCTTTCTCTGTATGTACAATCTTGCGAGTACGATCAATTTTTACCGCAGGATCATCAGCGATAAATTGAATCCCTTTATCGCGATACCATGCATGTGGATGCAGCATGATGTCATCAATGGTTTTTTCACCTGAAAGCACTGGTGACAGCATAATACGGTTGTAATTGCCCCAAGGTTCTTCACCAATCACCGTCACCTCATAGCGATCTGGTGCCATGTCCAGTAAATCCTCTAAGCAACGCATACCCGCCAGTCCATTGCCAATCAGCACCAGTTTCAGCTTTTCTTGCGCAGCGCCATTATTGGTAATATAGGTTTTTTGCGGAACAGACCCAACCCAAACACGACCATTTTCAATTTTTGTTGGGAAAACCAATAACTTTTGGTCTTTATCTTCCAGACAACGACCCGTCGCTAAACTGAAATGTTGCTTATAAATCGGCGATGCAATGACACGTTCACCTTGTAAATCGCCAATAATGCCACGGCACATCACGTTGGCTTGGCTGAACGGATCCTTATTGCTCAAAGCATAAATGCGTTTTTCATGCCCAACACGAAACAGTGCCACTGATTGACCTTCAATCAATGCGCCGACACCTGTATTTGGTGTGATGTCATCCAAAGCACACACCTCAACCCATTGATTTTCTGGCAGCATATTCATGTTCTTTAAACTGGTCATTTGAATTCTCCTTATGCTTCAACCATTGGGATACGATCGACTGAACGTTCAGCGTCATTTAATGGGCGAATTTGATCACGCACTTGAGTAAATTGAATATGTGGATCAGCTTGCTCTTCTGCACTGGCGTTGATATAGGTTTGGAAACGTTTACGGATTTCAGGGTCTTCAACCGCGGTACGCCATTCATCTTGATAAGTGCCAATCACATGGCTCATACGAAGTTCTAACTCTTCGGCAAGCCCTAGCGAATCATCGACAATCACTGATTTAAGATAATCCAAACCACCTTCCATATTGTCACGCCATACACTGGTGCGTTGTAAACGATCTGCGGTTTGAATATAGAACATAAAGAAACGGTCGATATAACGGATCAAGGTTTCCGTATCAAGGTCAGAAGCCAATAATTCTGCATGACGTGGTTTCATGCCACCATTGCCACAGACATACAGGTTCCAGCCTTTCTCAGTTGCAATTACCCCAACATCTTTACCTTGTGCTTCAGCACATTCGCGGGTACAACCCGACACTGCCATTTTTAGTTTATGTGGTGAACGTAAACCTTTATAACGATTCTCAAGTTCAATCGCTAAGCCCACAGAATCATCGACGCCATAACGGCACCACGTACTACCGACACATGATTTCACGGTACGTAATGATTTACCGTAAGCATGACCTGATTCAAAACCTGCTGCGTTGAGCTCTTCCCAAATAAATGGCAGTTGATGGATTTGCGCACCAAATAAGTCGACCCGTTGTCCACCTGTGATTTTGGTATACAGGTTATATTTCTTGGCAATTTGACCGACAGCGATTAAACCATCTGGTGTGACTTCACCACCTGCCATACGCGGCACAACCGAATAAGAACCATCTTTTTGAATATTGCCCAAGTAGTAATCGTTACTGTCTTGTAGACCCGCATGGCTTGGCTCAAGTACAAAATCATTCCAGCACGATGCCAAAATATTAGCCGCCATTGGCTTACAAATATCACAGCCTAGACCATGACCATGTTGATGAATCAAATCGTCAAAGGTCTTGATTTCATTGACACGAACCAAGTGATAAATTTCTTGGCGTGAGTATGGGAAGTGCTCACAGACATGGTTATTGACCGTTACCCCTTGACGCTGTAACTCCGATTTCAACACTTGCGTCACTAAAGGTGCACAACCACCACAAGCTGTCGCTGCTTTGGTACATTTTTTCAATGCACCCAAAGAGGTTGAACCATCACAAATCGCTTGGCAGATATCAGCTTTAGAAACGTTGTTACATGAACAAATGGTTGCACTATCAGGCAATAAATCGACACCACTGCCACCTGCTTTCGCACCTGAATCCGCAAATCCCGGCATGATCAAACTTTCAGGCGTTTCGGGAGGTGTCAAACCATTCAACATCATTTGTAAAAGATCATTGTATTCTTTGGCATCACCCACCAATACCGCACCAAGCAATTTGGTCTTGTCTGCGTCAACCACAATTTTTTTATAAACCAATGCATCCTCATCAGCATAGAAATAGCTGAGTGAGTTTGGCGTCATCCCATGCGCATCACCGACGGAGGCAACATCAACACCCATCAATTTCAATTTGGTGCTCATATCTGCACCTGCAAAACAATGCGTATCTTCAGCGAGGATATGTTTTGCCGCGATTCGTGCCATGTCATAGCCCGGTGCAACTAAGCCATAAATTTTGTTATCCCACAGTGCACATTCACCAATCGCATAAATATTGTCATCTGAGGTTTGGCAATAATCATTGATTTTAATCCCGCCACGCTCACCCAATGCTAAGCCACTGACACGCGCTAATTCATCACGTGGGCGAATCCCTGCCGAGAATAAAATGATATCGGTTTCCAATTCGCTACCGTCGGCAAATTTCATCACATGTGTTGCACTTTCACCCGCTTCAATACATTGCGTGGCTTTTTGAGTGTGAACTTTAACCCCAAGATTTTCAATTTTACGGCGTAGCACTTTACCGCCAAGATCATCGATCTGTACCGCCATCAAACGTGGTGCAAATTCCACCACATGCGTTTCCAGATTTAAATCACGTAGTGCTTTAGCAGCTTCCAAACCCAACAAACCACCACCAATCACCACTCCTGTCTTCGCATTCAAACTTGCTGTACGAATCGCATCCAAGTCTTCGATGGTACGATAGACAAAACAGTTTTCACGGTCATTGCCTGAGATCGGAGGAACAAAGGCATAAGAACCTGTTGCCAATACCAATTTGTCATAATGAATCACATCACCGAAATTGGTGGTCACCGTTTGCTCTGTAGAATTGATCTCAACCGCTTTGGTGTTTAATCGGAGGTCAATACCATGTGCGTCGGCAAAATCAAAACGAGCCAGCGATAAGTCTTTTGCTGTTTTACCAGAGAAATATTCGGTCAAATGTACGCGGTCATAAGCAATACGAGGTTCTTCCGCAAGAATGGTAATTTCTAATTCATCATCCGCTTTCTCCAAGATGGCTTCGATGAATTTATGTCCCACCATACCGTGACCAATCATCACTAATTTCATTGTGTTTCTCCTAAAATCTGACGAATGATTAAGCTATGCTGCTTTGTTCTGAGCCACGTTCTAAAACGGCCTGTTCAAACAGACGTTGTTCTTTTTCTTTATGTTCGACTGAGAAGCGGATCAACATGACTGAACCTGCTGCAAAGACGACTAGGCCACCTAAAACCATTAAACAGGTTTGAATATCGACCATGCCTTTTAATAGGAAGCCTGCTGCAACTGCACCCACATTGCCGCCTGCTCCAATAATGCCTGCCACACCCCCTAAAGCATCACGATCAATGAATGGCACTAAAGCGTAAGTTGCACCACAAGCCATATGGGTAAATAGTGCAAATACCGTCATACTCATCATGGCAAGTGCAACGCTATTCATTTGTGAAAACAGCATCAGGAATAAACCTTCACCCAAGATCAGGATAAACAGCACTTTGGTACGACCATCCAGTCCTTTTTTCAGTGCGACTTTGTCTGAAACCAGTCCACCTAAGGCACGAGCAAATAGAGCCAATAAACCAAAGATTCCCGCAGCTAGACCTGCTTCTTTTAATCCGAAATTGAAGTGCTCGACGTAATACATCGCAATGATGTTGTGCATGAAAATTTCGATACCAAAACACGCAGCATAAGAGGCAAACAAAATCCAGACACGATAGTTGCGTGCTGCGTGCATCAAGATTGCAACACCACCTTTTTTGTCACTTCCAACCACAACACCTTGCTCGCGCAATGCTTTAAAGTCGCCTTGAGGACAATCTTGGGTAAGCTTCCAGTAAAGAATACCGACGATCACCATCATCACACCTGGAACGATCAGCGCAATTCTCCAACCCATCGCCTGTTCAACACCAAACATCACCAATGCAGCCAATAGCAATGGCATCAAAGCTTGTGTAGCACCACCACCCGCATTACCCCAACCCGCTGAAGTGGCATTTGCGGTTCCCACCACATTTGGCGCAAACATAATGCTGGTATGGTATTGCGTGATCACGAAGCTGGCACCGATGGCACCAATCAGCAAACGGAAGAAAAGGAAGGATTCGTAACTATTGGCAGCGGCTACACCAAATACAGGAATACTGCCGATGAGTAACAAAGCGGTATAGGTTTTACGTGGGCCATACTTATCACACAGTGGCCCGACAATGAGGCGGACTACAATGGTGATTGCAACAGCAGCAATATTGATATTTGCGATTTGGTCTTTGGTTAAATGGAATTCACCTGCGATCACCGGCATTAAAGGCGCACAGGCAAACCAAGCAAAGAAGCAAACAAAGAAAGCCAGCCAGCTCATGTGGAATGCCCGCATTGCTGGTGCAGAAAAGTTAAATAACTTGATTGAAGTTGCTTTTTTAGCAGATAAATCTAAAGACATAGCCATCTCCCATACTGAACGTAATTTGCTTTGTTGACACATCAGGTTGTGTAAACAAATCGATCAGATCGGACATCGTTGGCCGTCTTATAACTTTATAAGTCATCTTTGACTCATGAGATATTTAGCAATTGCTATGCCAACTTTTTAAAATACAACTTCAAAAACAGGGTAAATAATTGTTTTATATTAATTATAGTTAAATACATTCTCCTAAAAATGCATTCTATTTTATTGCTATATTCATAAAAATAAGAAATGAACTGTTTTACAGCAGCATTGAAACCGCCTCAAAAAAACTCTTTTTCCGCACCAAAAATGCGCATGTTTACTTTGTGTTGGCTGGTCACATCTTTTTCATTTTTCTTTCTATCAATCGCAGTACACTAATCTCTATGAAGCATCTGGCCATGAATGCAGTTCGAGATTTACCCCTCATTGACTGGCATTAAATTTGCTTCAAAACAATCGTCTCTATCCTATACCGCACATGACCTTAGATGTGCTTTGACTTAGCGTTTGACCTTTATACTTATGCCGAAACTCAAGATCGCTCTTATTGATGACGACCAGGCTCGGGCTGAATACCTAAAAGCATGCTTGATTGAACATGACTTTGATGTGGTGGCTTGTTTTACGCTGGATCACTTCAATCTATTTAAACTCGAACACCTCCAAGCAGATGTGATTCTGCTGGATATGGATCATCCACATCGTGATGTAATCGAAAGTTGTGTCAGCAACTTTGATCTACCGACTGTCCTGTTTACCAAAAATGCAGATAAGGACACCATTAAACAAACCATTGACGCGGGCATTACCGCTTATATCGTCGATGGTATTGACCCAAGCCGCTTACATACCATTCTCGATATTTCCATTGAGCAATATAAGAAACATAAAAAGCTGGAAGGTGATCTCAAAGATGCCAAGACCAAACTGGCAGATCGTAAAGATATTGAAAAGGCCAAAGTGTTGCTGATGCAATTACATGGGCTAACCGAAGATACCGCCTTTCAACTGCTCAGAAAAAATGCCATGAGCCATCGCATGACCATTGGAGAAATGGCGCGGCGCCTCCTTGATGCTCAACAACTGTTAAATAATCAATTAAAGGATGAGTAAATGGTTCATTCTATCGTATTAGAAAAAACTGACTTACAACTGGGCTATATTCCTTTACTCGACTGTGTTGCACTGCTTTGGGCTAAACAGCGTGGTTTTTTTGCCGAAAATGGATTAAATGTTCAACTCATCAAAGAAGCATCTTGGGCAAGTTTACGAGACCGTTTGGCTTTTGGCCTGCTAGATGCTGCCCATTGCTTATCCGCCATGCTTCCCGCTGCGGCTATAGGCGCTGATCAGATTGGTATTCCGCTGCAAACACCCTTAGTGCTGAGTGAAAATCGCGCCTTTATTAGCATCAGCCAAAAATTATGCTATCAACTGAATATTGTTTCCCAAGATTCGGCTGAGTCCTCTGCCCATAAAGTCTTTGAATATATCCAGAATAACCATCCTTTGTCTCTTGCTCATGTATTTCAGCATTCAATTCATCATTATTGCTTAAGAGAATGGCTGGCCTTGGCTAGTCCTGAATTGGCACAATCCATTCAGTTAAAAACATTACCACCACCCTATATGGTTGAAGCCATCAGCAATCACCTGATCGATGGGTTTTGTGTAGGCGAACCCTGGAATACACAAGCTGAAATTCAGGGCCTGAGCCATATCATCTGCTCCAGCCAACAGATCATTCCTAATGTTGCAGATAAAGTGCTTGCCGTAACACAAGACTGGGCCAAACAGCACCCCAATACACTCATTGCACTGAGCCGTGCGATTCTGAAAGCACAACAGGAATTACGAGAACTGCAAGACTTTACGCAGGTATGGCAAATGCTAATGGACTTTGATGTGATTCAATTTCCATGTTCAGCAGAGATTCACGTCGAGAAGTATTTTAGTATTCAGGAGATTATTCGGAACTTCGTACAAAATAGTGCTGAACCCCAAGCAGAAGATTTTGAATGGCTATTTCAACAAATGTATAAATGGAATGATGTGACGTCAGAAAAAACCATCTATCTTGAGCAAGCACAGCACTGTATCTTGGGCTCGATTTATCAAGCTGCCAAAGAAACTTAAATCTTGGACAAAAAAAAGCTGTCTTGAAGTACCAAGACAGCATTGAAAGACCCATAAAAGATTACGCCAATCAGATGTAATCCTTTAAGTGATTGTTATCATATTGAAGTCATGCATATCTTTTTCGGACATTTTTATGTCATTAACTGCCATCCAGAATCAGGGATTTCATCATTTTTGCCAATGGCAACAACAAGCACAGTGTTCAATCCATAAGCAGCACAATACATCTCTATATAGTACCTACCCACGAAATGAGAATACTCAGATAAAGGGACCAGAATTTAAGCTTAACCATTCGCCACAGCCGATTGCAAGGAGAATAAAGACCAAGATTAATAAAAGTAAAATCAATAATTTACAATAAAAATATAGATTCCATTATTCAGGTTTTCAAACACTAGTTTCCACGATACATTGATCGACAAGTCATGTAAAAACAAACAGGCTTCGGCAAGATTGACTGCTGAGTTACACAAATCCCATGAACGAATTGGGGCAATTCAGTTTAAAATATAAAAAAACGAAAATACGCTGAAATTTGTCATATTTTAACATTGCCAATTCCTTGCAAAGTTTTCATTATATGCACCATGCTTGGTATGCAACTTTCTTCATCAATTAAAACAATTTATAAAAAAATTGCAGAAATTTATGCCATAATAAGCAAACTTTGCAGACATCTTGCAAAAAATATTTGCAGTTTTAGAATTGGAGCAGGCTGAATGAGCTCAACCATTTTGGTGATTCACGGACCGAATTTGAACTTGCTAGGAAAGCGCGAACCAGAAGTTTATGGTTATCTCACTTTAGATGATATTAACCAGCAACTCACCGCTCAGGCTAAACACGCATCACTTACACTAGATACTTTTCAAAGCAATTGGGAAGGTGCGATTGTCGATCGCATTCATCAGGCACAAGCTGAAGGGGTAAAATTTATCATTATCAACCCTGCTGCCCTGACTCATACATCAGTTGCTTTACGCGATGCCCTTCTCGGCGTTGCCATTCCATTTATTGAGGTTCATTTGTCAAATGTTCACGCCCGTGAAGCATTTCGTCATCACTCATATTTATCAGATAAGGCCATTGGCGTGATTTGTGGCTTAGGTGCGAAGGGTTATTCCTTTGCACTCGATTACGCTATCGAAAAAATTCAATCTTCTAACTAATTTTAAACACATTAGGAATGCTCACTCATGGATATCCGTAAAATCAAGAAGCTCATCGACTTGATGATTGAATCTGACTTACAAGCGATTGAAGTTAAGGAAGGTGACCAGTCCATCTCATTAACTCGTCCTACTCCTGTTTATGCAGCAGCGCCTGTTGCGGCAGCGCCAGCAGCTTCTGCTCCAGCTGCTCCAGCAGCTAAAACACCACGTGGTGCAGTTGAAACTTCTCCAATGGTTGGTGTGTTCTATGCAGCACAAAGCCCGGGTGAAGCACCATTTGTAAATGTAGGTCAAACAGTTTCTGCGGGTGAAACACTTGGTATCATCGAAGCGATGAAAATCATGAACCCGATCGAAGCAACAAAGAGCGGTGTTATTGAAGAAATCTTAGTGAAAAATGGTGAAGTGATCCAATTCGGTCAACCACTTTTCCGCTACCGTGCTTAATTTGTTTGGGGATTCCGATGTTGCAAAAAGTATTAATTGCAAACCGTGGTGAAATCGCTTTACGAATTACTCGGGCTTGTAAAACTCTTGGCATTAAAACAGTTGGTATCTATTCAGATGCTGACAAAGACTTGATGCATTTACGCTTCGTTGATGAAGCGGTATGTATTGGGCCAGGTACCACAAGTGAAAGCTATTTAAATATTCCTGCGATTATTACTGCTGCAGAAATTACAGGTGCAGATGCAATCCATCCTGGTTATGGCTTCTTGTCTGAAAATGCTGAATTTGCTGAAATTGTAGAAAGCTCAGGTTTCATTTTCATTGGCCCTCGCCCTGAACATATCCGCCTCATGGGAAATAAGGTTTCTGCCATTATTGCCATGAAAAAGTCAGGTGTTCCAACTGTACCAGGTTGTGACCATGCAGTTACGATTCACAATGCACTTGCTGAAGCCAAAGAAATTGGTTTCCCGTTGATCGTAAAAGCTGCCGCAGGTGGTGGTGGTCGTGGTATGCGTATTGTAGAACGTGTCGACACCCTACTTGAATCTGTTCAGGCGGCACAGCGTGATGCTGAAATGTGGTTCGGTGATGACACCGTATATATGGAACGTTTCTTACAGAAACCTCGCCATGTCGAAGTTCAGGTTCTTGGTGATGGTAATGGTCATGCGATTCACTTATATGATCGTGACTGTTCTTTACAACGTCGCCATCAAAAAGTGTTAGAAGAAGCACCTGCACCAAACTTACCAGAACAAGCACGTGCTGATATTCTGGAAGCATGTGTCAATGCATGTAAATTGATGCAATACCGTGGCGCGGGAACATTTGAGTTCTTGTTTGAAGATGGTGAATTCTTCTTTATTGAAATGAATACACGTGTTCAGGTTGAACATCCTGTGACTGAAATGGTGACAGGCGTCGACATTATTGAACAGCAACTTCGTATTGCCGCTGGTTTAGGCCTAGCGCTTGAACAAGAGCAAATCGAAGTTAAAGGTCATGCGATTGAATGTCGTATCAATGCCGAAGACCCAACTACATTCCTGCCTTCACCAGGCAAGATTGAAAGCTTCTATGCACCGGGTGGTGCGGGTATTCGTCTAGACTCACATATTTATCAAGGTTATAGCATTCCGCCTTACTATGATTCAATGATTGCAAAATTGATTGCTCATGGTAAAGATCGTGAAACATCTCTAGCTCGTATGCGCCAAGCTTTAGATGAAATGATTTTGACTGGGATTAAAACCAATATTCCATTGCATAAAGATCTTATCCTGCAAGATAAGAACTTCTGTGAACAGGCAATGGATATTCATTACCTAGAAAAGCATTTGCTTAAACAGCTTGAACCGCAAGCTGAAAAAGCCTAAATAAAAAAGCCTCTTCAATAAGAGGCTTTTTTATATCTACCGATTCATTAAGGTAAGACACGACGCAAGGTAGCAAAACATTTATCGCCCTTCTCGCTGGCACAGAAATCAATGGTGTGATCGTTTGACCATTTCACGAAATACTGAGAAACCTCGCCTGTTTGATCCTGAGCTTGGCCAGAACAATCCTTTTCATTATTGTCATATTTAATCTGTAAGATCAGCGCAGGTAGCCGCTCTTTATGATCTTCAGAAGGTTGATAATCATATAAACCATATGACCACTCTTGTCCGCTTTTAATCACCACATCGCTGGAACCACGAAAATTATAGTACTCAACACATTTTTTATTATTTGGAATTTCCATTCCCCATAAACCCATAATTTCAGGGCGTGTTGTTACACGAATCGCATTCGCTTTAGCCACTTGCTGAGGCGTTGGCGCTGCCTTGTTATTTACGACCGTCTCTGCCATAGTCCATGTTGAGCAAGCCCATAATAATCCAATAATATAAATATTTTTCATAGATTTAATTAAGTCGTCATCTAAAACGGTGCATGCGCTTAAATTAGCATATTTTTTGATAAAAACACGCATTCATAACCATATAAACACAATATTTTTAGCACGTCATTTAATTGATTGTTCTGTTATTTTTTTCGGGTATTCTATTTCGCAACTTAGATTTATTTTTACTTTATAACAATTTAGCTTTAGGGATAAAAGCCATGAAATTTTCAGAATATGTGCAATACGATGGTCTTGGATTAGCTCACTTAGTTAACACAAAACAAATCCATCCTTCTGAATTACTAGACATTGCATTACAACGCACTCAACAGGTTAATCCCAAGCTCAATGCGATCATTATTCCCATGTACGAACAGGCAAAACATCGCGCAAGCCAACAACGTTCTGGCACATTTGCAGGTGTTCCCTTCTTGGTAAAGGATCTGTTTCAGGAATACCAAGGCATCCCGACCTCCTATGGTAGCCATGCACTTAAAAACCGTAATTACATCCCTGATTTTAATGCTGAAATTGTCAATCGCTGGGAAAATACTGGTATTGTCACTTTTGGCCGTACCAACACGCCAGAGTTTGGCATTAAAGGTATTACCGAACCTGAAGCATGGGGTGCATGCCATAACCCGTGGAATTTAAAACATAATAGTGGTGGTTCTTCAGGCGGTTCAGCATCTGTGGTAGCTGCAGGCCTTGTCCCGATCGCCGGTGCTGGTGATGGCGGCGGTTCCATCCGTATCCCTGCTTCTTATTGCGGTTTATTTGGCTTAAAGCCTAGTCGCGGACGCACGCCGTGGGGGCCACAATTTAGTGAAGCCATGCACGGCGCAGCAATGCAGCATGTTTTGAGCAAAACTGTGCGTGATAGTGCAGCCATGCTTGATGCCGAGCAAGGCCCAGAACAAACTTCACTCTTTAGAATTGAAGCGCCAGCACAAAAATACAGTGACATTATTCAACAAGTACCTAAAAAGCTCAGAATCGCGTTTAATACCCAATCCCCGATTGGCACCAAAGTGTCTAAAGATGCGATTCAAGCAGTGCAACACACTGCAAAACTGCTGGAATCATTGGGTCATATTGTGGTGGAAGATCACCCGAAAATTGATGGTTTGGCATTAGCAAAAGACTTCGTAACCACATGGTTTAGCCAGTTCTCTTATATGCAGGCACAAATCAAACAACAATATGGAGCAACAGATCAGGACTTTGAACTGGATTCAATCGCCTTGGCGGCTTTTGGAGCAAAAACTACGGCAACAGAATATATTCACACTCTGGATAATTGGGGCGTGTATAGCACCCAGATGAACATCTTCTTTGAACAATATGACCTGTATCTCACTCCAAGCACAACATCAGTTGCACCCAAGAATGGTGAAGTTGCCACGCCAACGTGGCAGAAACCCATCTTAAAAGGCTTGTTAAAACTTGGCAAAGCGCATTATCTCGCACAAGGCAAACTGGTCAAAAAAATGGTACAAGACAACTTGAGCTGGGTTCCTTTTACCCAGTTAGCCAATGTTACTGGCTTACCAGCCATGTCGGTGCCGCTGTACTGGAATCAACAAGGCCTGCCGCTTGGCAGTCAGTTTATCGCACCGTTTGGACGTGAAGATCGCTTACTTCAACTGGCAGCCCAACTCGAACAAGCACAACCGTGGATGCCTCAATATCAAAACATTCAACTCTAATTTAGCTTTTGGCTGCTGTTTCAATGTGATTCGGCAGCCAAAACACCAATAATAGTCCCAGCAACACCACTACACTTGCACAGAAAAAGATGGTCATACCTGAAAACATCTGCCAGTAATGCCCTGCCAACAAACTTCCAGAAGCAACGCCTAAGCCCCACATGGTGCTATACAGCGCTTGTCCACGTCCCTGTTGCTCTGCCGAGAAGTTCTGAAAAATCACTTTCATGGCAATTAGATGGAACAACCCAAAACTAAATGCATGCAGGCATTGGGTCAGCAATTGTCCGATATAATTTGTCTCCAACATCCCCACTAGCCACCAGCGAAGACTGGTCAGCAGTAGACAAATCACCACCAGTGTCCGCCAAGAAAAGCGAGTGAAAAATACTTTTTGCGCGACTGCAAACATGACAATCTCGGCGATAACACCCATCGCCCACAAACTGCCAATTTGTGTAGTACTGAAACCAATTTCTTTGAGGAAATTACTATAGAAACTATAAAATGGCGCCAGTGAAAACAATAAAATAAATTCAATGCTAAAGAATGCAGCAACAATAGGTTTTTTCAGAACAGGCCATAGCGGTTGTAATTTTTTTTGTGAGCTTGGTGCATGCTCAGGCTCTTTAATACTAAATGACCATAGAAAAGCAAGAAATGAAATCGCTAAAAGTAAAACTGGCAACATCGCAATTGGAATAATCTCCAATAATGCGCCAATCAAAAACACTCCGACAATAAAACCGACCGAACCCCACTTACGCACTTTGCCATACAGTTCAGCCCGTTTTTCACCCAGCCAAAATAATGTCACTCCTTCAAATTGAGCCAGAATGGCATTCTGGAAGAAGCTAAAAATCAGCATCAGCAGAGCAACCGATTGAAAGCTGTTTGGAATCACAAATATTGCAAACCAGATACAGGCTTCCATCCAAGTTGCAATGCGTACCAGCAGCATGCGTTTGCCAGACTTATCGGCGATCCAGCCCCAGATGAGTGGCGCAAAGAAACGGGTAATAATGGCAATTGAAGAAAGAATGCCAATCTCTTGATAGTTGAAACCCTGATCTTGCAGATATAGGTTCCAATAAGGCATGAATGTACCAACGATGGCATAGTAAAAGAAGTAGAAACCTGCGAGTCTGGTATTTATCGTAAGTGATGGCATTGATTCGTTTTTTCAGCTAGAACTCAGAATAGTGACTTAGATATTGCACTAGAACTTTCGCCACTCAGCAAAAATAGAAATTCTTAGTATTTCTATAGTCTGAGAGTTCTAACATCATACCTTTAAATTATCGCAAACAACGTATTCAATTAAAATAAAATTGGATATCGCAGCTATAGTATTCTTTAAACGAAACGAGAGTCATTCATTACCAATAAAAACACCCTTATCAGGGTGTCTAAGATTGAAAATATTCTTATTAAAAGATTTCAAAACAAATAAGTTATATCAAAAAATATAGGGAGCAAAATTTATTCTCCCGATGTTATTGAATATGCAGCCCATGAATCATCAAGCTTTTCTTGTTTCCAAATATTTAACATTACTTTAGATGCAGGAAATAAATTTGTAGGTAAATCTGATAAACGAAACCAATCCCATTTTTCAAAAATATCAGGTTCTGTTACAACGATTTTTTCTTTCATCTGTTTATTTTGTAATTTAAAAGATAGCCCTATGGTATTATTTACATGTGCCAAAGATTGGTTAATAAACACAACAAATGGTTGAATATTCTCTATTTCTATTTTCAATCCAGTTTCTTCAAAAACCTCTCTAAAGGCTGCTTACTCAAAAGTTTCCCCTGCCTCAACTTTCCCACCAGGAAAGCACCATGAAGGATCTTCATCTGATTTTATACGCAAGCCTAACAAAACCTGCTCAGCTTCATCTAATATCATCACTCCTACACCTAAAATAGGAGATAAATCTAAAGATTGGGTCATAATTCAGTTCCTTTCCATATTTTTATAAAAAATAAACGATTAAAGTGACTATTAAACAGTAGTCTACTCCCATAATGAGAGCTTATTATTACAGTAATAATATGGCTCACATCAAATATCTCTAGATAATTACTAATCCCTAATTACCCTCCTAGTTCTAAAATAAAAAAGGGCTGAATAACTCAGCCCTTCTATTCACATCATTTATTCAAAACTTATGCATCTGTATTCAATGCCACACTATGTTGCGCATTTCTTAACTTTCGCTGTTTAAGAAAATACGCCAGCATCAAACATAGAATCCACGCAGGAATCATCATCACGGCAATACGCATATCAGGTGTTAATGACATCACCACCAAGATTCCCAGCATAAAGATCATGCAGAGATAATTACTAAATGGATAAGCAATACTTGGGAATTTGGTTGTTACGCCTTCTGCTTGCATGGCTTTACGGAACTTGAGATGTGTCCATGAAATCACCACCCAGTTAATGACAATCGCAGCAACTACCAGCATCATCAATAAGCCAAACGCTTTTTCAGGAAATGCATAGTTCAACAATACACACAAAACCGTCACGAAAGCTGAAAGATATACCGCATTGGTTGGAATACCACGCTTATTGATATGCTTGAGGAATTTCGGTGCATTGCCTTGTTGAGCCAAACCTAACAACATACGGCTACTGCAATAACTTGTACCGTTATATACCGATACTGCCGCGGTCAAAATCACAAAATTCAGTAAAGTCGCTACACCTTGACTGTCCAGTGAAGCAAATACCATCACGAACGGACTACCGCCTGCTGCCATTTGATTCCAAGGGAATAATGCAAACAGAATGAAAAGTGTCGCAATATAGAAAATCAGAATACGGTAAATAATCTGGTTCACTGCTTTTGGTAGAGTTTTATCTGGCTCACGTGCTTCGGCTGCGGTAATACCAAATAACTCGATGCCACCAAATGCAAAGATGATCACCGCCATTGCCATGACTAAACCTTCAACACCAAATGGGAAAAATCCACCCAATGCCCAAAGGTTACTGATGCTCGCCTGCGGCCCTGCTGTACCTGTTGCAAGTAGATATGAACCAAAGGCAATCATGGCGAGGATCGCTAGAATCTTGACGATGGAAAACCAGAACTCCATTTCGCCAAAAAACTTTACATGTAACAGGTTGATACCGTTAATTAAAATAAAGAAAGCCAGTGCTGAAACCCATGTCGGTATTTCAGGCCACCAATACTGAATATAGAGACCAATTGCACTCAACTCTGCCATACAGACCAGAACATTGAGTACCCAATAGTTCCAGCCCGACATAAAGCCTGCAAATGAGCCCCAGTATTTATAGGCAAAATGACTGAATGAACCACTTACTGGCTCTTGTACGACCATTTCACCTAACTGACGCATCATTAAAAATGCAATCAGTCCTGCAATCGCGTAACCCAATATGACCGAGGGGCCTGCCAACTTGATTGATTGGGAAATCCCGAGAAACAGACCTGTACCAATTGCACCACCTAGCGCGATAAGCTGGATGTGCCGATTGCTTAGACCATGTTTCAGGTTTCCTTGCTCCTGTTTTGACATATGATTATTCTCGTCCTTGTAGCGTAATTTTTTTGTCTAAAATTACGTATATCATAAATTAATCACCAATGCCTACCTCTAATCAAAAAATATTTGATTTACTTTTCAGATAACCGCGCATATAAACAGAAAATTCAATAAATAACAAATATTATGAATAATGTAATTAAATTATGTATTGCGTAATTAATTATTTTCAGTATGATAGAAATCATAAAGTCGATATTTCTTGCTTGAGCCAAGACAACTCAATGGATAAGACGAAAAATATGTATCGTTTTTTCAAAAGCTTGAACATAGCAAGATAAAAATTTAAACGTTTTTCACAGAATGAGAGACAAGGAAGGTACAACATGGCGCAACAATTAAACTCTTTTCTTGAGATTGATCCACAATCAGATTTCACAATTCATAATTTGCCTTACGGAATCTTTAGCGAAACAGCACAAAGTGATAAACGTGTAGGTGTTGCGATTGGCGACTGGGTACTTGATCTTGCAGCATTAGAAGCGCATGGCGTGTTACACAGCAACGTCCCAAACTGTTTTAATCAAACAACGTTAAATAAATTTATTGAAACAGGTAAGCAAAACTGGCAAGCCGTTCGTAAAACCTTGCAAAACTTACTGTCTGCTGAGAACCCTGCTTTACGCGATAACGCAGACTTACGCCAGAAAGCATTATTGAAACAAGATGCCGTTACGCTACATTTACCAGTACATGTACCGGGCTATACCGATTTCTACTCATCTAAAGAACATGCGACCAATGTTGGTACCATGTTCAGAGACCCGAAAAATGCCTTATTGCCAAACTGGAGTGAACTACCAGTGGGCTATAACGGTCGTGCCAGCTCTGTGATTGTCAGCGGTAAAGATATTGTCCGTCCTTCTGGTCAGATCAAATTACCAAATGAAGAACGTCCTGTTTTTTCAGCAACGCGTAAACTCGACTTTGAACTGGAAACTGCTTTTATTGTAGGTAAAGCCACTGAACTAGGTGAGCCGATTGCGATTGAAAATGCATGGGATCATATCTTTGGTATGGTGTTGCTAAATGACTGGTCTGCGCGTGATATCCAGCAATGGGAATATGTTCCGCTCGGCCCGTTCAATGCCAAAACTTTTGCCAGCGCAATTTCCCCATGGATCGTTACCATGGAAGCTTTGGAGCCATTTAAACTCAAAGGCCCAGAACAACAGCCACAACCACTCGGCTATTTACAGGAAAATGTTGCAAACAGCTATGACATTCATTTGAGTGTTGAAGTACAAACACCTCAAGCACAACAAGCAGAAGTGATTTGCCAGACCAACTTTAAATATATGTACTGGTCGATGGCGCAACAACTCACCCACCATACCATTGCAGGCTGTAATGTTCAGGTTGGCGATCTCATGGGTTCTGGTACGATTTCTGGGCCAACTGAAAACTCTTACGGCAGTTTGCTTGAGCTGACATGGAATACCACCAAGCCACTTCACCTTTCAAACGGCGAAACACGCGGCTTCCTTGAAGACGGCGACCGTGTTGTCATGAAAGGTTATTGTGAAAAAGATGGTATTCGCGTGGGCTTTGGCGAAGTTGCCAACACCATTTTACCAGCACGTCACTTTAGTTTTAACGAACAAAAGGACGAGCGCTATGAAACTGTATAGTTATTTTCGTAGCTCGGCCGCGTACCGTGTCCGTATTGCGCTGAACCTGAAAGAGATTGCCTATGAAACCCAGCCTGTTCATTTGGTCAAAAATGAACAGCAACAGGAACAATATGTTGCGCTGAATCCAAGCCAGCTTGTTCCTACGCTGATGGATCAGGATCAGGCGCTTTCACAGTCACTCAGTATTCTGGAATATCTGGAAGAACAATATCCAGCAACCCCATTGTTACCGAAAGATAGCATTGAACGCGCCAAAGTACGTGCATTTGCTCAGGTCATCGCCTGTGATATTCACCCACTGGATAATCTGAGAGTGCTGAAATATCTCAAGAATGATCTTGCAGTCAGCGATGAGCAAAAAAATCAATGGTATCAGCACTGGATTATTGAAGGCTTTAAAAGTCTGGAAAAACAGTTGCAGCATTCCAACGGGCAATTCTGTTTTGGTACACAAGCCACGATTGCCGACTGCTGCCTGATTCCACAGGTTTATAACGCAAAGCGCTTCAAGATTGATTTAAGCGCTTTCCCAAAAATTGAATCGATTTATCAACATTGTTTAACCCTTCCAGCATTTTTACATGCTGCACCAGAACAACAACCAGATTGGGAATAGGGATAAAAGGAGTTTTATCATGAGCTTTGCAATTAAAAAAATTCACCACGTGGCCTATCGTTGTAAAGATGCTAAAGAGACTGTGGAATGGTATAAAAAAATGCTCAACATGGATTTCATTCTGGCATTTGCTGAAGACCATGTACCTTCTACCAAAGCCTTTGATCCTTATATGCATCTATTTCTCGATGCTGGACAAGGCAATGTACTAGCATTTTTTGAATTACCGACTCAACCAGAAATGGGACGTGATGAGAATACCCCACAATGGGTTCAACATATTGCTTTTGAAGTTGAAGACCAAAATGCATTATTAGCAGCAAAAGCACATCTTGAAGCCAATGATGTCAAAGTATTAGGCGTTACCAATCATGGTATTTTCCATTCAATTTACTTCTTCGATCCAAATGGTCATCGTCTGGAACTGACCTATAATGATGTTCACGCAAATGCCAAAATCTCACGTATTACAGAAGAAATGAAAATGGAAATGCTGGATGAATGGAGCCGTACCAAACGTGCTCCACACCATACTCACTTCTTGCATGAAGATGAGCTAGGAGCATAATTCAGGCTCAAACGCTCGGCATTGGGGTTCTATCGCTTCAATGCCGATTTTTATTGCCTGAATATAACGCATGTATACGCTTTTTATGGCTTATGCTTGTGATACGAATATAGTGTAAGGTGATTAAAAACAATTGTATGCTTATACAATTCACCTATTTAAATCATTTAAAAAGATGATTTCTATTTTAGGTCATGCTCAGGCATTATGTGCTGCATGTAACACTAAATATTGACAGTAAACGCACACAGCTAAATGTATGCAGATTAAGGGTTATTGAATGATTGAAGAAAAGTTATCTGGTGGGGTTCAATCACTTGAGGTCGGTCTAGCCGTACTCAATGCCCTTTTGGAACACAATAAACCGATTATATTAAAAGAATTATCTAGCCGACTGGATATGCATCCTGCCAAAGTTCACCGCTATCTGGTCAGCCTGATCCGCATGAACTATGCAAAACAGCTTGAAGATGGTCAATATGCCTTAGGTGATCAGGCATGGCGTCTGGGTTTGAACTGCATTCAGCATACCGATGTATTACAACTGGTACAGCATCTTATTTACGAATTACAAAACAAGATCGGTTGCGGTATCCAGATTAGCAAATGGTCGCCTAGAGGCCCATTAGTGGTGCAATCAATTGAGTCTAATCACCCGATTTCCATTGTCACCAAAGTGGGTTCGGTTATGCCGTTAATCAACTCCGCTGCTGGGCGCGTATTTGCTTCATATATGCCTGAGGCCATCATTAAGCCGCTTATGCTGGCTGAATGGGAAAAAGCGACACAAAACCACTACCCGATCAAACCGAGTAATTGGGATGAGTTCCTTGCGCTTAAACAAACTACACTACAACACGGCATGGCGATTGCTCAAGGCGACCTGCTGGTCGGAATCAATGCAGTCGGTTTACCAATTTTTAATGCACATCACTCGATGGAGTTTTGTATTGTTGCACTGGACAGTGAAATGTTCTTCTCGGTGCAGGAAGGCAGTGAAAAACTGGAACTATTTAAACGTGAAGTGGCTGCGATCAACCAGTATATTCAAACTCGTTAATTTTTATTCATCATAAAAAAGCCAAGAAATAAACTTCTTGGCTTTTTCGTTTCTTTCAGTTTTAGCTTATTTTGCTTCTAACACACCACGGCGAATCTGGTCACGTTCGATTGATTCGAATAATGCCTTAAAGTTGCCTTCACCGAAACCGTCATCATCTTTACGTTGAATAAATTCAAAGAAAACTGGCCCAAGCATGTTTTGAGAGAAAATCTGTAATAACAGTTTCTTCTGACCATCTTTGGTATTGCCATCCAGTAAGATACCGCGTTTTTGCAGTTCTTCAGTTGGCTCGCCATGATCCGGTAAACGGTCTTTCAACATTTCATAATAAGTTTCAGGTGGCGCGGTCATAAACTGCATACCCATACCTTTTAACTTATCCCATGTTGAAAGCAGATCATCGGTAATAAAGGCAATATGTTGAATACCTTCACCATTAAAGTCCGCCAAGAACTCGGCAATTTGACCATTGCCCTTGTCTGAGTCTTCATTTAATGGAATACGAATCATGCCATCGGGTGCAGTCAACGCTTTCGAAGTCAAACCTGTATATTCACCTTTAATGTCGAAGTAACGGATTTCCTGGAAATTAAAGATTTTTTCATAGAAGTTCGCCCAATATTCCATACGTCCTTTATAAACGTTGTGGGTTAAATGGTCGATTTCGTTTAAGCCCGCACCTTTTGGATTGCGCTCGACATCATCAAAGAAAACAAAGTCATTTTCATAAATATCACGATCTACCAGAAAAATTGGCATACCACCAATGCCTTTAATCGCAGGAATATTCAATTCCATTGGGCCAGCTTGCGAGTACATCGGCTCTGCACCCAATTCGATTGCATTTTTAAATGCCTTCGCTGCATCACGGGTTCTAAAGCCCATTGCACATGCGGACGGGCCATGTTCTTTAAAGAAGAATGAAGCATAAGATTCTGGCTGGTAATTCAAAATGATATTGATATTACCCTGACGCCATAAATAAACTTTTTTAGATTTATGCTTTGCCACCTTGGTAAAGCCAATTGTTTCAAAGATTTGGTCTAATCCATTTTCCGTCGAAACAAATTCAATAAAAGCAAAACCACATAGTTCTAATGGGTTATCTAAAATGTCCATCTAGTTTCCCTTATTTAGATAAATTCATCCGTTGTTAATGCAAAGTACCGTATTTTGTTTTGGCTCATCTCAGCTCACTCAAAAAATCAGCACTTATATGCATTACTTTTAGAAAAGGTCACAGGTGTTTTTATAAGTATGTTAAAAGCATCCGTGTTGAAACCTTTCCTTCCATAAGTAAGCCAATGCAACCATAAAGTATGAACTTTCTCTGCATAGGCCCTCAACCATAAATTCATGCTACAAGAAAGATTAAATTTATGCAATACATAATTAAATTATGTTATGTGTAATTTTATTGGTTTTTTCTTGTCATATATAACGTGTTTTAACTTAATTCGAAGCAGTACCTGCTAGGAGACAGAATTTAAAAAGAAAAATGCCTCCAACTAAATCAGACATTGGTCTCAAGATCAAAAAGTCAGCACCTTAGAAGCAGAATATTATTTTGAAGCAAAACAAAGGAGGTAGCGAGATGAGGGAGATAGAAGATGAGAAGCATCCCGACAAGATATTATCGGGATGCGCTTATTTTAAGATGGAAATGCCCAAAGATCATTGGAATCAACCGTATCCGATAACAATCTAAAAGCAGCAGGCTCCAGATCCTGATCGACTACGACATAACCTTTTTCATTATTTTTTAAGGCTGCACATTTATTTTCAGTGAATTGATAACTTGCAGTATTTGCCAATGAACTCTCACTGATTTTTGCTGTGAAGCTACAGTTTTGATCAAGTGAAATCATTTGTCCTTGAGCTTTTACCTCAACAGGAATCGAACTGCCGTCAGCCAAAGATAAGGTATAGCTTCCCACCAGCTCATTCAAACTTAGCTTTTGATCATCAATTTTTTCATAATGGGCAAATTCAAGCTTGAGATTTTTATCGCTTTGATTGCTATGCCAGATTTTAGTTGCTACATCATAATGCATCACGATCTGAGCGCGATCTTGCTCATCATTCAAAACCACCAGCTTGGTGCCATCCGTACCTGAATAGTATTTACCCACTGTAGGCAATTCCTGATCGCTTTCGATACTGACCGAATAAGTACCCACTGCTAAAGCAAGAACTGGCTCTGACTTCTCGGCTGGCTGTTCTTGTCGATCATTGTTGTCATCATGACAAGCGCTCAAGGCTAAGCCAAGAAGGAATACCCATAAACAACGTTGCATTGGCCTTCCCCTTACTTGAACAGGTTTTTAAGACGGATCTTTAGCCATTCTTGCGCTGCAGGACGATGGTCGTAGGCGACTTGCATTGCAGTCACTGCAATCTTGCTTTGTACAACAGCACTTTCATCTGTTGCTTGTGCTGCTGTTGGTGCATTGGAATTAATGCCAAAACCTAAACCGTATTGATTGCCGCCTTTATCATCTTTGCTGACTTTAAAATTAAAGTTATACAAGTCATAGCTACCAATTTTCGAGAACGCGAACGGCGTGCTGGTGCTTAAGTTCTTTGGAAAGTTGACATTCAAAGTAATGCCTTTAGGTAACAAAGCACCCTGACCTGCTTTATTTTGAAGCTCTTTCAATAATACGACTGTCTGTTTTGCCACAATCACGGAATTAGCATTATTTAAAGTCTTATCATCCACCGTATTTGGATCTGCACTTAAGGCAATTGAAGGAATTCCTCGAGCTGCCGAAAATTGTACGTTACCAATCGTGCCCGAATGAACCACAACCCGACCAACATTCTGCCCTTCATTTGGCCCTGACAAGACAAGATCAGGTGCTTTACCCCAGCGTTTATTGGCAACCACATCCAGACCATAAGCAGTTGCCATGACAGGTGTGCCATGTACATAACTCCAGTCCCCATTGGTATAACCTGCTTTAGTAAAAGTACCTGCTGCTGGTGCACCAATCGCTGCTGCCCCATTATGGCAACCATTTTCAGCCGCAATCTGCTTATCATTATCCGCCGAAATTACGCTAGCGCTGTACATCACAATCGCCCCACCACGTCCGCTTTGTGGTGAACATGGCACAGATACAGCGACACTATGACCATTGGCCTTTAACTCATCATAAAGCGCTTTGACATTACTGGTTAAGCCATCATCATTCACAATTAAAATATTTAAAGCAAAAGTCTGCGTCGAACATGCAGCTAAAATTAATCCACCCCAAAAACTCTTTTTCATCGTCCTATCACTATTCAAAATATTCGCCAGAAACAATAGTGTTGAAATATGAAAAATTTATGACGTATTCGTGTAGAGGCTTTAGCAAATCACCTGATTCAGATCTATTCGCTGTCTTAAATTCTTAACAAAGTTCGATTAATTTAAATAAATAATTGATAAAGACCACAGTGATCATTGAACTATGAACGAGATATCAACCTTTGAAAAACTGACCCAACTTATTGATTCTTATAGCCATGAGCATGGCGCCAGACCACAAAAAATTTTAATCGGTTATAAAGCCTATTATCATCTTATGGGCAACTCGAACTTTGCCACAGAAGTGACAGATTCAGCATTAAATCCAAATAAAAGAAGGTATAAAAAGATAAAAATTAAGGTCACTAAAGATGATTATCAACTTGAGCTAGAATGATGTTCTAGCCAAAAAATACAGATCATTAGCTCTGCAATTTATACGTTTAAATCAGAATTTCATTTTCGTTATAATATTTTTCCAGTTCAGCAATCAGCTGTTCTTTGCCATCCATGCCATATAATTCAAAATTGATTTTTTCCAGATAATTGACAATAAAAATTAAGCGACTATTTTCATCATTCTGCCGCTTCTTTTCTTGCAAAAACTTTTTATACGCGACAAAGAGTTGATAACTTTGACGCGCATTTCGTCTTCTATTTAAGCTTGTTGTGTTGTCTTGCTCAACCATACTTTACATTTTACCCCTTATGAAATAAAAACCCACCGAAGTGGGTTCAGAAGCCATCAGAATGTTGTGTTAGAAAACATCAAAATTATTATTTTTATGCTCTAACCAACTATTTCTTGTTCTTATAGAATTAGAATAATCTGATGTTATGACAATTCAATGACCAATAGAATTTGATTAAAATTCTCTATTCATCAGGTAACGTTGAGCAATATGCACGGCCTGATTCGGTTTAGGCTGACACTGCGTCCAGATCCCATCCGCTTGAAGCTCCCAAGCACGGCGATTGTCTTTGAGATAATTATTCAAGCCATCTTCGATAATCAATTTCTTGAGTTTCTTGTCTTCAATCGGGAAGCAAGTTTCGATGCGGGAAAACAGATTACGTCCCATCCAGTCCGCACTTGCGCAATACAGCTTAGCATCACCATCATTATAGAAATAGTAAACACGGGTATGTTCTAAATAACGCCCCACGATCGATCGTACACGGATATTCTCCGAAAGCCCTTTCACTTGCGGTCTTAGACAGCAGATTGAACGAATGATCAGATCAACCTGCACACCCGCCTGTGATGCTTTATAAAGTGCATGAATCAATTGTGCTTCGGTCAAGGCATTGACCTTAATCATGATATGCGCTTTCTTACCCGCTTTGCTGTTTTCGATTTCTTGCTGAATCAGATCAATCAATTGTGCATGTAGGGTAAAAGGTGCATGGAAAAGCTTCTTTAACTTAGCCATTTTCCCCATACCCGTCAATTCCTGAAAGACTTTATGGACATCTTCGCAAATGTCATCGTCACCCGTAAGCAGCCCATAATCGGTATAAATTTTGGCATTGGTTGCGTGATAATTTCCTGTGCCCAAATGCACATAACGTTTAATCTTGTCTTGCTCGCGACGCACCACCAGAATCATTTTTGCATGTGTTTTATAACCAACGATGCCATAAACAACAACCGCACCTGCCTCTTGCAATACATTCGCCACTTCAATATTTGATTCTTCGTCAAATCTCGCTCTTAGCTCAATGACAGCGGTGACTTCTTTACCATTTCTTGCTGCTTCCGCAAGGATTTTCACAATTTCGGAATCCGCTCCACTTCGGTAAAGCGTTTGCTTAATGGCAAGCACATTCGGATCATAAGCAGCATCTCGCAAAAGCTTGATCACAGGAGCAAAACTGTCAAATGGATGGTGTAACAGTACATCACCTGCCTTGAGCACATCAAAGATTGGCTTTTTGCTATAAAGTGCTTTAGGAATTTTTTGTAGATAAGGCTTAAAGCGTAATTCAGGTAAATCAAAATTTGAGATAAAACGTGCCAGATTGACAGGGCCATCAACAAAATATAAATGTTCTTTTTCGAGTTCAAATTGTTCCAGTAAATAATCAGCAATATGATCTGGACAGTTTTTATTGACTTCAAGTCGGACGGCGCGCCCAAAACGTCTTGCAGATAGCTCACCTTTTAATGCAACCGCCAGATCTTCAACATCTTCTGATACTGTTAAATCAGCATTTCGGGTGACACGGAATTGATAACAACCTGTTGCCTTCATGCCAGGGAACAAGTCAGAGATATGTTCCTGAATAATCGCCGACAGTAAAATATAGTGTTCTGCGCTACCCGAAACATGATGAGGTAATTTTACCAGTCGAGGTAAAGATCTTGGTGCGGGTACAATCGCTAAATCGATTTCACGGCCAAATGCATCCTTACCTTCCAAGGTAACAATAAAGTTCAGACTTTTATTGGCTAATCGTGGAAATGGATGAGCGGGGTCCAGACTGATCGGTGTGACTACAGGCTGTACTTCACTGTAGAAATAATCTTTAATCCAAGCCTTATGCTTTTCCAGAATATCGGCATGTTGTATGTAATGTACCCCATGACCTTGTAACTGGGGCAAAATCGTATAATTCAGGATCTTATATTGTTCTTCTACCGCCTCATGAACCACTTTAGAAATTTGCTGCAATACCTCTGCAAGCGGCATTTCATCTGGTCCTGTGACCTGAGTCGACATATTGATTTGTTGCAACAGACTGGCAACGCGGATTTCAAAAAATTCGTCTAAATTGCGAGAAAAAATAATTAAAAAATTAAGTCGTTCCAGTAGCGGATGTTCAACATCTTTTGCCTGTGCAAGCACACGTTTATGAAACTCTAATAGCGACAACTCTCGATTTAAATATGTTTCTAAACTATGTTCTTGAGCATTTTTGAGTGCATGCAGTGAGGTCATTGATTACTCTTTTTTATATATAAATTACTTTGCGATAAAGCAACTGGAAACGGATTTTTCAATCTCCTATTTTCTTAAAAATATATTGCAGATTAATGACATAAATAAATTGTTTGCAAAAAAAAATAAACCATTTGATCTCGCTCAAGTTAAAACCATACGAGATCAAATGAAAGAGATGAGTCAATAGCGGTTCAAAATAAAACCACGATTAAAACATCTTTATGTCTATGGTCTAAAATTTATAACCCAGTTTAAGCCCATATCCGATGGAGTGATTTTGACTAAACTCAGCCACGTAATAATCACTGCCAGCCTGTGCACCCAGTTGTGCTTTTGCATCACCCAGCCAGAAATATTTCACGCCACCTGAAATAAAAGTTTGAGCTGTGGGACTATATTGTGCGCCAATACCAACATTATAGTAGCCTTTCACCGGGCCACCACTTGACACTTTTTCTCCAGCGCCCGAATCCCATCCAACCGACATCGAAGCAAACCATTTCTGAGAAAGTTTTTGTCCTAGCCCAAGATTTGCTGACCATTGATCATCATAATAACGAACTAAATTAAAACCATCTGGTCGACTTGGCGTAGACAAACTGCCCACCATCTTGGAAATTTCGCCAAAACGATAAGGCTGAAAAGAAAAGTCACTCCAGTTCACCCAGCGTACATTACCAAATAACAATGTTCCTGGGCGCAAGCCCGTTTGGAACTCAAGATTAACGGAATCTGGTGTCTTGAACTTGGTGGTTCCAGAGCTATTCGCATTGGGCAACTCAGCCACAATATGGTTGAGTGCTGCTTTTTTCTGCTCGGTCATTTTCCCAATCGAAATCATATAACTTAAATGCTGATCGACCAGATCACGTCCTTGCTGGGTACTTAACATATCAATCAACGGCGCATTTTCAGTTGCGTTGACTTTATGTTCTATTTCAGAACGATAGGTTAATGAGGCTTTCAAACCTTTTTCTGGAATCTGATACGCAAAACCAGCCAACCAGCCCCAGTCACCCACGGCTTTGCTGTGAAAATCATAGCCATTATAGAGACTGAACACCGCACCTCTAAGTTCAACCTGACTCTTAAAGTTTTCATAGGTCGGGCCGAGATAAAAATTCCAGTTTTTATTGGGCTGATAACCAAAAATAAAACTTAAATTCTGGATATCAAAGCTGGATTTAGTATTGCCTGTTGGCGCGTTATTGGAGGTTGCTTGGGCAATTCTCGTGGTCGTCATCCCTGGCAATAAAACAATATCATTTGAGGTGGCGACAAAGCTGTTATTGCCTGAATACTCCGTATCTGAACCAAAAGGTTCATCATAAATAAAACCAAAAGAAAACTTTGGCGCGAGTTGTAGTTTTAATGCGGCTGAGGGCCAGTAACTTGAATTTGCAATATCAGAGATCGGCTGACGCGAAGCATTGATACCCGCTTCTTGCCCTTGTAGGGAGCTATCCGTGACTGATAAACCTGCTTCAAAATAATTTCCTGGCTGTAAAAAGGCTGAAATGGATTGTCCATTTCGATCAAAAGCAGCGGCATTTAATTGTGTTGAAAAAACCGCCAACAGTAAACAATTGATTTTATGATTCATTTTACATTTCCTTGTAGAATGAAAGGGAGCTTTTTTATTGCTCTACTCCCTTCGATTTTCTTAAAATATTAATTAATAGTCTGGTCGAGTCAAAATTGGAAAATTAGGCGTTGGTTTTTTAAATAGCATAAAGAATTGTCCAACTTTCATCGGATTGCCCTTTATCTCGCTGTCTTTAGATTGCAGCAGTTTGGCAGGATTGGTTTCACCACTGATCAGTCTCAAATAGGAAAGCTTGGTGAGGCTTAATGTCGGACAGTCGGCTGGTAAACGATTACGCTCTATTTTTTCAAACAGCATGACAGAATTCTCGATCCGCAATGCAAAGTTTTCATTGCGATCGGTTAAGACCAGATTCAGGCACTGATTTTCATTTTTTAAATTTTCGACATCCAGATTGGTGGCCATAGCCTCCAGAAATCTTTCGGTTGGCGTATGAATCAGTAAACCTAAACGACTCGAGGTATTTTTAACTGTCGGCTGGCCTTGCAGTTCTTGCGCCCCCATTAAATAGAAATTACGCCAGGTTGACGCTTCCGCCGTATATCCAAGTTGACGGTATGTTTTAGCGAGTAGCTGTCTTGCCTGAGCATTGTCAGGGTTATTAAAGACCAGATGTTTTAATACTTCTGCTGCCCATCGATACTCCGCTTGATCATAAGCTTTCTGGGCATTTTGTAGTGCGTTGACCTCTCCTCCAGCAAGCTCAATATATTTCTTTGCCGCATCTCTAGGGGGCAATGGATCAAGATTGGAAGGATTCGCATCAAACCAGCCCATATAGTATTGATATACCGCTTTGGCGTTGTGCTTTAAGGTACCGTAATAACCATGCACATATAATTTCTGATCCAGCTCTGGTGGCAGTTTAATTTTTTCAGCGATTTCCGCACCATTTAGCCCTGAGTTCATATAACGAACCGTCTGATCATGGATAAACTTATAAACATCTCTTTGTGTTTTAATAAAGTCCTGAATATTGGCATTGCCCCAAACTGGCCAGTGATGCTGGGCAACAAAGACTTCCGAATTTTTGGTTTGTTCTAGCGCCTGATTTAAATAACCCACCCATTTTAAGGTATCGCGGACTTTTGCCCCTCTCAAGGTATAAAGGTTATGCAACGTATGCGACAGAATCTCCGCGCCATTGTAGAGTTTCAGCGAAGGAATGGAGAATGTCAGTTCTG
Source organism: Acinetobacter sp. YK3 (assembly GCF_001729365.1). Lineage (NCBI taxonomy): Bacteria > Pseudomonadati > Pseudomonadota > Gammaproteobacteria > Moraxellales > Moraxellaceae > Acinetobacter > Acinetobacter sp. YK3. Next base: position 4,590 of record NZ_LZPJ01000033.1, on the reverse strand, counting down.
ACGGTGCTTCTGAGCTGGGTACATTATAAAAAACGAAATCCAGACCATCGATCTTGAGCTTCTGTTCTGACTGTGTAATCAACTTATTCGGTTCTAAAATCCCCATTTGTCCGACAGCGACCGCCTTGCCCAGACCATTATCGACTAGACCATCGATACGTTTAGGCAAATATGTTCCATACATATAGCTGGCACGGCGCGTCATCGCAGGACCCGCCATGATATTTTCACTGGTGGCCTCTTCCATAAAGCCTTCTGGTGCAACAATCGATATCTTTCTTTGCTTCAACTCTTCAGCCGAAATCACGCCCAGCGCACCACCGAAGTGATCCACATGACTATGGGTAAAAATAATTGCCGAAATTTTTTGATCGCCCAGATATTGTCGAGCAAACTTGATCGCAGCATCAGCCGTTTCTTTTGCTGTTAAAGTATCAACAATAATCCAGCCTGTTTTCCCTTGAATAATGGTCATATTGGCCAGATCAAAACCGCGAATCTGCCAAACACCATCTGTCACCTTAAACAAGCCCGCATTATTATTTAACTTGGCTTGTCGCCATAGACTTGGATTTACCGTATCAGGGGCAGCACCGTTAATAAAATTAAAGGCATCGAAGTCCCAGATCACATCGCCTTGTTCATTTTTGATCTGACCGCTCGGCTTGGCAACAAGCCCTCTTTCTGCATTTTTAAACTCTTGTTCATCTTGTAAATTATATTTATTTTGATAGAGCGCATGAGATTCAATCACTGCCTTTTCTACATTGACATCCGCTGCGCCAACATAAAACGGTAAAACACATAATAATGACGCTGTAACGACTTTAATCTTCATATTACTTCCTTATAACTTCTTTTATCCCGTTCACTGTTATATTTCAATGTGTCTTAGGATGCTCAAAACCGTAGGTAAAACCAGATATATACTTAAAACTTATGTTTAAATAACAATGTATTAACCGCTTCTATTCTCCTTTTTATGATGCCAGAAAGATCTAAATCCTTTTATAAATTCTCCATATAACGTTGTCTCTTTTTGACCAAAGTAGATTGATCAATTCCTAAAGCTTGGGCTGCTTTTTGCGTGGTTTTAAACTCTGTCAGTGCTTTGGCAATAATGCCGTATTCAAATGCCTCAACCTGTCTTTTTAGATTTCTCTCTGTCGGTTGTGAGGCAGATACATCAATCAAAGATTGAGGTTCATCAAAAATATTGGCAGGAATATCGGAAGGCTGAATCTGATCAGACAAACTCATGACTACGGTCTGTTCGATAAAGTTAGTCAATTCCCGAATATTTCCAGGCCATGAATACTGCTTCATCATCTGGATGACCGTTTTGGAATAGGTTCTATTGAGCTGATATTTATGATTAAAAAACTTGAGATAATGATTGGTTAAAGGTTCGATTTCACTAATACGATCTTTTAAATCATCTAAATGTAACTTAGCCACACACAGTCGATAATAGAGGTCATTCCGAAATGTTCCCTTCTTCATTAGTTCCTGTAAGTTATGATGTGTCGCTGAAATAATCCTGACATCGGTATAAATATAATCACTGCCGCCTACAGGAATAAACCGATTATCTTCAATCACTTTTAATATTTTTGCCTGCAAGGCCAGTGGCAAATCCCCCACTTCATCCAGAAATAAAGTGCCGCCATTCACCGCTTCAAATAAGCCTTTTTTGCCTTTCTGCAATGCGCCTGTGAATGCACCAGGCACATAGCCAAACAGTTCGGATTCTAATAAACCGTCAGGCATGGTGGCACAATTGATTTCCAGAAAAGGTTTATCTTTTCTTTTGCTGCGATTATGGATATGGCGTGCCAACATGGTCTTGCCCGTGCCAGTGCTGCCTTGAATCAGCACTTTTATATCAGATGCTGCGAGCCGATCTGCCAGTTGATAGATCTGGTTGGTTGAATCACTCAAATGTTCAAACAAATCTGCAAATGGCTTGGAATGAGAGTATTTTTCCTGAGTGTTTTTAATATCTTCCAGCTCACGCTGAGCATTTTGGGCACGTAATAATGCCGTAATATCACGTACAGAAGTAATCACTGCAACCAAGCTATTGGTGGTTTCATGAAAAACAGGATGACCTGTAACCAGTAATTCTTTGCCATTTTTTAGTGACTGCAAGATCGTGGTTTTTTTACAGCTTTTAATGACTTCCAGTGAAACAGAGCGCGAGAGTACACCTGCATTGACCAGCTCCTGAATGGAATGATCAATCAGATCATTGCGTTCCAGACCCGTCAGCATCAAATAGGCATCATTTGCAAATAAGATCTGTCCCATCCCATCTGTAATAAATACTCCATCATCAATTGCGTCCATAATTGAAATGAACATTTTTTTTGAAATTCTCACGTCCCTTGAGTTTTCCTTATCAAAGAAATTTATCCAGTCCATTGTCTTATCTCTAAATACCGTTCTAAGTGATGATTTAGAACATTGCTAAGTTTTACAGCATCTCATCTGTATGCTTTCAAAAACATATTGGTATTTAATTATTTATCTTTCAACTAATAAATCTGATTAAGCAAGTATGATGCCAAAATGTATTATTTATAATTATCAGATAGATATAAAAATAAGGACTTTTGAGTTAATGAAAAAAAGCATTATTTATGATTTTTTTCATCATAAAAAATACTGAACAAATACAGGAGGCTTTTTTGGGAAAACGATTTTTATTGTTGATGTGCTATGAATAGCAATGAAGTTTATACATCAACGCTCCTACAGAAATACAATTTAGGTCAGAGGCTAGATGCAATCATGGCATCAGAAATAGAACGCGAGTGCATATGCTTGGTTTTGAGGAAAAGTCCACGCCCTTTTTTGTTTGACTTGCATACGGGTAAAATATATACATAAATAATGATACAAGCTGTATCAGGATATAAAAATACAAGAATCAAGAATAGGATGAATAACAATGTCTCATCAAATTAATCTGCCAAGGATTATGGAAATTGGCAAAAATGCACGAAGCAAGCTTCCCCTGATTCTGAATAGTTTAGGTGCAAAAAAACCACTGATCATTACCGATAAAATGATGGTTTCACTAGGATACATCGCACAAATTCAAGAAATATTAAAAGCCGAACTTATCGACAGTGATTACTTTGATGAAACCATTCCCGAACCCACCTCTAGCTCGATTGAAGCAGGTGTTGATCATGTCAAAAACCATGATTACGATGCCATTATCGCGATTGGTGGCGGCAGCCCGATAGATAGTGCGAAAGCGATCAGCATTTTAAGCAAGCACGGTGGTGTCATCGCGGATTATAAATTTCCCCGACAAGTCAATGAAATAGGCCTTCCAATTATTGCCATCCCGACCACAGCTGGGACAGGATCTGAATGTACACGTTTCACCATCATCACCAATGACCTGACCAGCGAAAAGATGCTCTGTGCGGGTTTAGGCTTTTTGCCTGTTGCAGCGATTATCGATTATGAACTCACCATGTCACTGCCTGCTCGAACCACAGCAGATACAGGAATTGATGCACTTACGCATGCAATGGAAGCCTATGTAAGTAAAAAAGCCAGTCCATATAGTGATGCGCAGGCACTCGCGGCAATGAGATTGATCGGACCAAATTTGCAAACAGCGTATCACCAACCCAGTAATGAATCTGCTCGTGAAAAAATGATGCTTGGCTCAACTTTGGCTGGCATTGCCTTTTCCAATGCCTCCGTGGCGTTGGTGCATGGCATGAGCCGACCGATTGGTGCCTTTTTCCATGTGCCTCATGGTTTATCGAATGCAATGCTGTTACCTACAGTCACTGCTTTTTCAATTCAAGCCGCCCCTGAACGCTATGCAGAATGTGCCAAAGCAATCGGCTGTGCAAATCATGATGATTCGGATGACGTCGCCAATCAGAAGCTCATTGATACGCTGATTGAGATTAATCGAGATTTGGCAGTACCCAGCTTAGCTGAGTTTGGTGTCAGTCAAAGTGATTTTGATCAGGTCGTACATACGATGGCTGAACAAGCATTGGCTTCAGGTTCACCATTAAATAATCCAGTCGTACCAACGATTGAACAGATCATCACGCTTTACCAACAACTTTGGCAAGAGCAAAAACCAGCACTTATTGACGAGAATAAACTTACTGAGGAAAGCTACACATAAAACTGATCTAAAAAGCTGCCCGTGATCGTATATCTGCCAATCAAATATAAAATAAGCGATGAATACTTGATCTAGGAATCTCGAGTTCAATCGAATTTTTTAGCGGGCGATTCATTTTACGGAAAGAATATCTTTTTAGATTTACAGCAGTTGAAATAGCAATTAAAAAAGGATATTGAATAAAACATTTATTCAACATCCTTAGCTTTTATTAAACAATGGCTTAGGCAGAGAAAGCCTGTACATTATTTAATGCAACAATACGGCTTAATTTAGCTGGTAAAACGTCCGTATTCATCACGTTTTTGATTACCGCGACCGCGGCTACCACGATCATCATAATCATCGTCGTCATCACGACGGCTGCGACCACGACCACCTGAACGGTTGCTACCGCGATCATCATAATCATCGTCGTCATC
>NZ_LZPJ01000032.1:0-9705 GCF_001729365.1 Acinetobacter sp. YK3 | reverse complement strand
GTCGCTGCATCAACAGTCGCTGTGTATGTCACACCATTGATAAGGAGTGTCACCACTGTGGTTGCTGCATCTGCAGGAATACCGGTTAAGGTACCTGTCACAGTGATGGTTGTGGTTGATTCTGCGGCATTCAATACGTTGTCTGCAGTCACATCATCAATCGTTAAGGTTGCACCTGTATTGTCTGGTGCTGTGGTATCGACAGTATAAGTTTGTGTGTCGGTCACGGTGCTGCTGTTGCCTGCTGCATCGGTGAAAGTGGCTGTCGCATCAATGGTCTTGTCACCATCTGCAAGCAAGTCACTACCTGCCACATCTGCAGTCCAGTTACCAGTCGCTGCATCAACAGTCGCGGTGTAGGTCACACCATTAATAACGAGTGTCACCACTGTGGTTGCTGCATCCGCTGGGATACCGGTTAAGGTTCCTGTGATGGTCACAGTGCCAGTTGATTCTGCGGCATTCAACACGTTGTCTGCAGTCACATCATCAATCGTTAAGGCGGCACCAGTGTTATCTGGTGCTGTGGTATCGACAGTATAAGTTTGTGAATCGGTGACTGTGCTGTTGTTACCTGCTGCATCGGTGAAGGTTGCAGTCGCATCAATAGTCTTGTCACCATCAGCAACTAAATCACTACCTGCGACATCTGCTGTCCAATTACCAGTTGCTGCATCGACAGTCGCTGTGTAAGTCACACCATTAATCAGTAAAGTGACAACAGTCGTTGCTGCATCGACTGGGATATTCGTTAAAGTACCTGTGATGGTCACAGTGCTTGCTGATTCTGCTGCATTCAATACATTATCGGCAGTTACGTCATTAATGCTTAATACCGAACCTGTCGTATCTGGTGCATCCGTATCTACTGTATAGCTTTGATCAGCATTGACTGGTCCAACACCAGTAACTTCAACTGTTACATTGATTTTACTGTCCGTATCTGCTGTTAATTCACTACCTGGAACAGTCACACTCCAGACACCACCCGTTTGTAAGGTAGTCGTGTAATCTATGCCATTAACATTGACAGTGACTTTATCTCCAATAGTAAAGCTTCCAACTACTGAACCACTGATGGTTTGATCGACGCCGGCTTCAGCTGCATTGACGACATTATCCCCAGCAATCGGGTTAATCACTACAACTGGTGTGGTGATATCTACGGTGTAAGTAAGGTCTGCTGTAACATTACCAACGTTACCTGCTGCATCTGTTGCCTGAATAGTTACATTAATGGTTTTATCTGCATCAAGCGCCAGTTGACCACCGTCGACTGTAATACTCCATACACCACCAGTCTGAACTGTTGTAGTGATATCTACGCCATTGATATTGACAATAACGACATCACCAACTTTATATTCGCCTGTTACGCTACCACTAATCGTTTGATCTGTACCAGCTTCTGTTGAGTCCAGAATATTGTCACCAGCAACAGGATTAATCGTAATCGTTGTTGTACTGTTGTCAGGTGCTGTTGTATCAACCGTATAAGTATGATCTGCAGTAACATTACCAACGCCTGTTACATTTACAGTTACATTAATGGTTTTATCTGCGTCCAATGTAAGCTCAGCGCCAGTAACCTCAATACTCCAGTTTCCGTTGTTATCTAGAGTAGTGGTGTAGTCTGTGCCATTGACATTGACAGTGACCTGATCTCCGACAGTAAAGCTACCAACCACTGAACCACTGATGGTTTGATTGACACCAGCTTCTGCTGCATTCAGAACGTTATCACCTGCAATTGGATTGATGACAACAACAGGTGTGGTGATATCGACAGTATATGCTGCATCAGCAGTTACATTACCTACATTACCTGCTGCATCTGTTGCCTGAATAGTCACATTAATGGTTTTATCAGCATCAAGAACCAACTGACCACCGGCAACTGTGATACTCCATAAACCACCCGTCTGAACAGTTGTCGTAATGTTGATGCCATTCACATTAACAGTGACTACATCACCAACACGATACTCCCCTGTGACTTTACCACTGATGACCTGATTAGCACCTGCTTCTGTTGAATCCACAACATTGTCACCCGCAATTGGGTCAATTGTAATTGTAGTCGTGCTGTTATTTGGTGGAGTTGTATCTACAGTTTCTGAGCCTGGTGCAGATGGGTTACCTGCTGGATCTGTAGCAATTGCTGTAACTGTATCACCATCTTTTAAACCGCCCGGATTAGGTACTGTCCATTCGCCTGTGGTTGGATCAGTAGGAACCTCAACAGTGCTACCATCAGGGAAAGTGACTGTGACCGTTGAACCTGGTTCTGCAGTACCCTTAATTGGGTCAGTGCCGTTGATCGGATCAATTTCTGGCACCACTGGTGCAGTCACATCAACAGTATAACTTTGGGTATCGGTGACTGTGCTGCTGTTACCTGCCGCATCTTTAAAGGTGACTGTTGCATCAATGGTCGTATCACTGTCAGCCTTTAAATCACTTCCTGCGACATCAGCAGTCCAGTTACCTGTTGCTGCATCGACAGTCGCTGTGTAAGTCACACCATTAATGACGAGTGTCACAACCGTGCTCGCAGCATCAGCTGGTACACCTGTTAATTTACCTGTAATTGTGACAGTCGAAGTCGATTCTGCTGCATTAAGAACATTATCTGCTGTGACTGGATCAACGCTAAATTCAACGTTATCCGTATTCGGTGGAGTGAGGTCTACAGTTTCTGAACCTGGTGCAGATGGGTTACCCGCTGGGTCTGTGGCAATTGCTGTAACTGTATCGCCATCTTTTAAACCGCCTGGATTTTGTACTGTCCATTCACCTGTAGTTGGATCGGCAGGAACCTCAACTGTGCTACCATCTGGGAAAGTGACTGTGACCGTCGAACCTGGTTCTGCAGTACCAGTAATTGGATCAGTGCCGTTGATCGGATCAATTTCTGGCACCGCTGGTGCAGTCACGTCAACAGTATAACTTTGAGTATCAGTGACTGTGCTGCTGTTCCCAGCCGCATCTTTAAAGGTGACTGTTGCATCAATAGTTGTATCACTGTCAGCCTTTAAATCACTTCCTGCGACATCAGCAGTCCATTTTCCTGTGGCTGCATCGACAGTCGCTGTGTAAGTCACACCATTAATCACAAGTGTCACAACCGTACTCGCAGCATCGGCTGGAATACCAGTTAATGTACCTGTAACCTTAACTGTCGAAGTTGATTCTGCTGCATTGAGGACATTATCGGCAGTAACTGGATCTATATTAAATTGAACTCCATCCGTATCTGGAGGTGTTTTGTCAATAACAACTGTTTCCGTACCAGGTGCTGATGGGTTACCTGCTGGGTCTGTGGCAATGACTTTGATGGTATCGCCATCTTTTAAACCACCTGGGTTAGGTACTGTCCATTCACCTGTGGTTGGATCGGTAGGAACCTGAACGGTGCTGCCATCTGGGAATGTTACAGTCACCGTCGAACCTGGCTCTGCTGTACCTGTAATTGGATCAGTACCATTGATTGGATCAATTTCAGGTGCATCTGGTGCAGTTACATCAACGGTATAGCTTTGGGTATCGGTGACTGTACTGCTGTTCCCCGCAGCATCTTTAAAGGTGGCTGTTGCATCGATAGTTTTATCACTATCAGCCAGTAAATCACTACCTGCAACATCTGCAGTCCATTTACCTGTTGCTGGATCTACAGTTGCAGTATAAGTCTTACCATTAATGACGAGTGTCACAACCGTGCTCGCCGCATCGGCTGGAATACCAGTTAATGTACCTGTAACTTTGACGGTCGAAGTTGATTCTGCTGCATTAAGAACATTATCCGCTGTGACTGGATCTACATTAAATTTAACTGCACTCGTATCTGGAGGTGTAGTGTCTGGATTATTATTTCCCCCATTATCACGCCCATGACCATCGCTGCCTCCGCTTGCTGCCGCAATGATACCGCCAGCGACTAAAGGAACAGCCCATAACCATGGATTCATTCCACCATCATGGTAAAGCAAAGGTTCTACAGATTGAATCGGCTGATAGACAACATCTGAAACTGGAACTTCTGGAGCAGCCTCTGGCACAACAGCTGGAGTCTCTTCTAAGTATACAGCCCCTTCAGTGTCAGCATCTGCATCTGCATCCGCGTCACTATCTGCATCCGCGTCATTTTCAGCATCTTTGAAACGTGCCCAAATGAGTTGACCATCTTCGCCCTGAAAAACAAGGCTATTATCTAAATTCGCTCCTTCATTAAAGAAGTTTTGAATAACAATCTGCTCGCCATTTTTCAGTAAAATAACGGCATTAGAACCATCTCTTTTTACTGCTGAGATGTCGTTTACTGGTATTTTCACCAAAACGACTGTGGCCTCAGATGGTAAGGACGCTGTTTTTCCCGTCGTATTTGCAAGGGTTTTATGGCTTTCCTTGGAAATAATTTGTATTTCAGACATGATTATATTCCTCAATTATATATTATTAATTTCAAATCAATTTCTAATTACGTTATTACTGAAGTTAAAATTATTTTTTCAAGTGATAGAGTTCACGACATTACTTTAAATCAAACCGAATAAATGTTAAATAGCTCACAAAACAAAGAAAATAAACTTACATTGAAATAATTTATGACACTTACACAACATTATGTTTTACAACAACAAAAAAAATAAAAATTACTTTACAAAATAAAAAAGTTACACTTTTAAACAAATAAATTTACAAAGAAATAATGAGTTCCTAAAAAGTATTTTAATTAAATTAAACAAACTTTTTAAATATATTATTTAAATTAAAATAAAAACCATTCCCAATACTTTAATTAAATTAAACACACCATTTAATGATATTGTTAATTTAAAAACAAAAAAGCCTTTTAAAATAAAAAGGCTTTTTTGAACAAATGAAAAAAATATACAATTAAAAGTTATCAGGATTTTCTAAGCGTTTAACTTCTTCTCGTTTACTTGGATGATGCATTGTAGCCACCCCATCATCGGTTTTCTGATCCAATAGAATCTCAGGGTTATAGATGGTAATCGTTTCTCGCCCTAAAGCATCCTCACCAATAATATATTTAAAGCCACGACGGTTCATCTTGTTACACATGCGTTGATAGAAGCCTTTTAAACCATCCTTCTCTTCATTTGGATTGTAGTAGAAAGCATTCATCACTGCAGGCAAACCGAGCCCACACACCACACCAGACAGCAATACACTAATAAAGGTATAACCAATCAGAATACTACTGTACTGGCTCAGCTCAGGAATGTTTGCAACAGCAAGGATCAAGGCAAGTGAAATACCACCACGCACCCCTCCCCAAGATAGAATCGCCAAACTGCCGTTATAGCTTTTATTCCTGAACGATGGGAATAGAGCAAAAGCAGCAAAGTTAGCAGCAAAACGAGAAAGATGCAGGATAATAAAGGCAATAATCCCACCAATAATCAGGTTAGCGCTAAGATCAAGAATAAAGAGCTCTAAACCAATTAATGTGAATAGGAAAGAGTTAATAATCCCTTCAACCGTATGCCAGAAGTGATTTACCTCACGTATTTCACGCTGTTCACGAATTTCTTGCCATTTATTACCGACAATCAAACCACCAATGACGCAGGCAATTGGCGCTGACGCATGGGCAAATAGCGCAACCAGATAAGAACCACTGGCAAGCAAGGCTGTGGTTAGGATTAACGATTCCATCTCATGTTTACCGCGTAATAAACGCAAGATTGCAAAACCGAATCCAAAACCGATAATCACCGCCACAAAAATTTCATAAAGTAAGGTTTCAATAGTTGCCAGTAAGGAAAAATGTTCACCTTGTAAAACTTTTAATAGCGTCATAAATAATGCAATACACATGGCATCATTAAATAAAGACTCACCTTCCAGCTTTACCATGAGATGGTGTGGTGCTCGAATTGAACTAAGTACCCCTTTAACCCCAATTGGATCTGTCGCCCCAAGTGCTGCGCCTAATAACAATAAAACGCCAATCGGGACTGGATAGCCAACCAACCATTGAAATAAATACAATAAACCTGCATAAAATCCTGCACATAACACCAGTGCAATGGTGGCTAAAATACCAATAGGTTTCCAGTAATTTCTTAAATCTGAAATTTTAAATTTGAGTGCGGAAGAGGTTAAAATAAAGCAGATAACACCATTAATTAAAAAATCATAAAAATCAATATTTCTTACAGCTGCTTCAATATTATGAATATTAATGGTAATGAACTGATTACCATTTAATAGGCTTGCACCCCACTGTAAAATAAAGACAAAAATTGCTGAAACAATAGGAACACCAATCGCTTGAGGAAACCCAAGTATTCGCTTATTAAAAATGGTCGTGGCAATGGATAATGCAAAAATTACCGTTAATGCTTGTAAAAGAAAAAAATTACCCATACAACCTCTTTATTTATTTCAATTTTCAACACATATCATTTATTTAAACTTTAAAACTCAATGAAACATGAAATTTAAAAGTTCTTTGTTTTTGCAATTGAATAAAGAAGAAAGGTCTATGCTGCAGTTTTACTCACCAATTATTTATTTTTTATACACAAGTGATTTAGATGCAGTAATAAACCAATCATCCTCAATTCAGCATAGACATGTTATTTTACGTTAATTCTTCTTAGGCTTCGTATATCTTCCGTATAAAAATCAAGGACAAAAAACATCCATGCTTATGACTTAAAAGTGTTGCATTGGTTGACATCACCTGATTTTAAACCAGTCTGGAACCACTGCATGCGCTGCTCACTGGTACCATGAGTAAAACTATCAGGCACAACCTGTCCTGTTGCACGGCGCTGTAGATAGTCATCACCAATTTTTTCTGCCGCATCCATCGCCTCTTCAATATCCCCTTGCTCAAGGAATTGAGTACGCTGCTGATTTTGATGCGCCCAGATACCCGCAAAACAGTCAGCTTGTAATTCCAGACGCACAGAAAGTTGATTGCCCTGCGCCTGGCTCGCCTGAGCACGGGCTTGCTGTACCTGATCTGAAATACCTAACAGATTCTGGATATGATGTCCCACTTCATGCGCTATCACATAAGCTTGGGCAAAATCTCCTGCCTGATCTTGACGAGAAAGCTCAGTTTGATTCTGCTCACCTGAAATGCCCATTTGCTGACGCATATCTTTAAAGAAAGAAGTATCAATATAGACTTTTTGATCGGCAGGACAATAGAAGGGTCCCATTGCAGCTTGTGCGGTTCCACAACCTGATCTGACCACGCCACTAAAGAGTACTAAACGAGGTGGCTTATAAGTCATTCCCAATTGCTGGAAAATCGGTGTCCAGGTATCTTCTGTATCTGCCAGCACCGTACCGACAAAATCACTCGCTTCTTTCTGCTCAGCCGTTAAGCTTTGCGGTGCACTGCCTTGCTGAGAAGATTGTGCTGTCACAGCTTGCGTAGCCTGATATGCCTGTTGCGGATCGACGCCAAAGAATTTCCAGGCAACAAACGCCACAACCAGACCTAATATACTGATACCACCTGCTTTTGCTCCGCCACCACCACGACGGTCTTCAACATTGGTACTGACTCGACGACCTTTCCAGCGCATAACGACCTCACATAATTTTGATGATGACGATTCCGGTTTAAGTTGATGCTTTTGGCCAAACTTTCTGAATCAAGCTGACAATAAGCAATACAATTGCTCCAGCTACCAGACCAATTCCAAGATTGATTAATGTTGGTGTCAATGCACCAATGATTGAACCTACACTTGGAATCAGCTCTAAATGATCAACTGTTTCTTCTGTAAAATGATGCAGTAATGGAATGGTATGCGAAATAATACCGCCACCGACTAAAAACATGGCAATTGTTCCAACAATTGAAAGTGTTTTCATCAAGATTGGAGCAAAACCAAGTAAACCACGTCCTATTTTATTCTTAAACTCAGAAGCCTGCTGGGTTAAATATAAACCTAAATCGTCAATTTTCACGATCATTGCAACCAGACCATACACCCCGACCGTCATGACAATTGCAATAATACTTAATACTGTCACTTTAGTCGTAAATGCTGCTGTTGCAACTGTACCTAACGAAATCACCACAATTTCAGCAGATAAGATAAAGTCAGTACGAATCGCACCTTTTACTTTTTCCTTCTCAAATTTCGCCAGATCAACTTCGACTTCCTGTAAATCTTCACTTGCCTCTTCTGTTGTTTTGGCTTTTTTATGCTTCAAGGTATGAACGACCTTTTCGACACCTTCATAACATAGAAACAGACCACCAATCATCAGTAAGGGATTAATGAGCCACGGCGCAACCACACTGATGAGTAAGGCTAATGGCACCAGAATTAACTTATTAACAAATGACCCTTTGGCAACACTCCAGACAACAGGCAACTCACGATCTGCACGCACACCACTGACCTGTTGTGCATTCAGCGCCAAGTCATCACCCAATACACCCGCAGTTTTTTTGGCTGCCATTTTGCTCATTACAGCAACGTCATCCAGAATCGTCGCGATATCATCCAGTAATAATAATAAACCACTCGCCATTTTTATTTCCTAATTTGTATTTATGTCGCTATTGTAGATTCCCTCAGTATATTCACAATATTATTTTTCAGAAAAAGTTAAAATTATCGCTGACGAAAAAAATTTATTTCTCGTACAATAATATCAATCTTATATCTATGAAATAACTGAATCTTGGAACATATCATGAGTAATATTGATCAACGTCCAATCATTTTGACAGGCGACCGTCCAACTGGACAACTTCATCTTGGACACTTTGTCGGTTCATTACGATCTCGTGTAGGTCTACAAGACAGTCATCATCAACACCTATTATTGGCTGATGCTCAGGCAATGACAGACAATGCCGATAATCCAGATAAAGTCCGCAACAACATTCTTCAAGTTGCACTAGATTATTTGGCAGTCGGCATTGATCCAACCAAAACCACAATTTGTGTGCAATCTTGCTTACCTGCACTGAATGAATTGACCATGCTTTACCTCAACTACGTGACTGTTGCACGTTTAGAGCGTAACCCAACCATCAAATCTGAGATCCAGATGCGTGGTTTTGAGCGTGATATTCCAGCTGGCTTCCTATGCTACCCGATTGCGCAAGCGGCAGATATCACTGCATTTAAAGCAACTGTTGTGCCTGTGGGCGAAGATCAGATTCCAATGATCGAGCAAACTAACGAAGTGGTTCGTCGTGTCAATCGTCAAATCGGTCATGACCTATTACCAGAATGTAAAGCACTCTTATCTAACATGGCGCGTTTACCAGGTTTTGATGGTAAAGCAAAAATGTCTAAATCATTAGGCAATACCATTGTGTTGAATGCTTCTGACAAAGACATCAAGAAAGCCGTCAATGCAATGTATACCGACCCAAATCACTTGCGTATTGAAGATCCAGGTCAGGTTGAAGGCAATATCGTATTTACCTATTTAGATGCTTTTGATCCAAATAAAGAAGAAGTGGAAGAATTAAAAGCGCATTATCGTCGTGGTGGTTTAGGTGACGGTACAGTGAAAAAACGTCTGGAAGGTGTATTGAAAGAGCTGATCACGCCAATCCGTGAACGTCGTGCCGAGTTAGAAAAAGATCCTGATTACATTATGGATGTACTCAAACAAGGCACTGAAAAATGTCGTATCATCACTCAACAGACCTTAGATGAAGTGAAAGATTGCTTAGGATTATTT
>NZ_LZPJ01000031.1:0-11883 GCF_001729365.1 Acinetobacter sp. YK3 | reverse complement strand
AGTTAATAAAACAATATTATAGTGATATATATCAATAGCTTAAAAATAAAAATTAATAGATAAATAAAAGTAAAACATCGCTTGAATAACTAAAAAATCAATGAAAAAATATATATAAATATCAGTAAAATATTATGGAGATCTTATGAGCAGTGGATTCAATTCGGGGGAACCAGACTATGCCAAACAATTCCTTGGATTCACACAAAGAGATTACAATTGGCTTTATGCTTATCTATGCATTGAGTTAAAAATTGAACCTATGGAACTATCTACTCAGGATTTAAAAAGAGTTTGTTTTGAGTTATTAAAAGCTTTAGAGAATCACATACCAAAGATACTTGAAAAAAAAGCTAATGAAGTAATCCCTACAAACTACATTTCTTGGATAACTCCAGATAACAAAAGACTCATAAATTGGTTACAAGCTCAAGATGAGTACGTTTTTAAATTACTTTGTCCTAAAAACACCCCACCAAACTACAACAAAAATTTATATCTTAACTTTTTACTTAAATTTGATATGTATAATAATAACAAATACTTAAGTAAAGGATTCTTTGAAAACAATTATCAAAACAATGCACTAATCATAGAAAAAATTAAAATTATTGAAGAAATTCAAAAGACATGGTTAGAGATACTACATATTACTTCCCCTCTAGTAGATTGGATTGATCAAGCTTCATCAGAGCAATTAGATTGGTGTCTAGAATACTTGCATAAGTCATTGGAAAATAAAAAGATATCCTTCTCACACCAGTTAGATTTATTTAATAAAATGGAAAAACCTGAACTTGAAATATTAAAGATAGTAGACCGTATACAATTTTCGAATAATGCTGAATTTATAGTTTTTTTTGAAAAAATTAGAAAGGCATGGGCACAAAAAAAGTTTACTCAAGCTAATAAAAGAAAAAAGCTTTATCAAATTCCGCTTACAATGTCAGCCAAAGAAAAACTAACTAGGCTTAGTGAAGCTAAAGGTATATCTGAAAACAAATTAATTGAACAGTTCATTGATGCTGCGTATACAGAAGATATGAGTCTATTCAAAAATGACATGAAACTTTAAATTTATATTTTACAGTAAACAACGCGGTAAGAAGTTCTTACCGCTTATAAAGTATTTAGACAGCTGAAAGTATAATTTGAATCTGACAGAGTATCCACAACTTCCTAGAATATAGTCGACCTATCGAGAATACGTAAATATCTTCAACAAACTGCTTTTAACCAACCCTTTATCTGCTTCCCATACCATTCCACGATTTTTACACGCTCGTCCCAATACTGTGCCCGGTTGTAAGCAGAGCGAATACGATTTTGAGGTACATGTGCAAGCTGACGTTCAATCGCATCAGGATTGAATAGATTAGATTCATTCACCACAGTACTAAATAAAGATCTAAATCCATGTGTAGTCATTCGTCCTGCATAGCCTGAACGTTTAATTACAGCCAAGATTGACTCGCTGCGCATAGCTTGTTTATTATTTAGTCGGTGTGGAAATAACAAATCCTGATTATGTGTCAGACGCAATGCCTGAAGTTCATCGATCATCATGTCTGTTAAGGGTACACGATGGGGTAAACCGTTCTTCATACGTCCAGCAGGGATGTCCCATCTACGCTCATCTAGATCAAACTCATCCCAATACGCTTGCAGTAATTCACTTACACGAACGCCAGTAAGCATAATCAACATAATGGCATGATGTGTTTGATCATCACATGGATAAGCCTTGATACGTCTTAGAAATTCAGGCATTTCATTTGCTGAGAGAGTAGCCAGATTTTTCACTTTTCTATTCTTAAGGGCATATACCAAATCACTAGCAGGATTATCATATCTATAACCATGCGCAATCGCGAACTTCATGACCATTCCACAGCGTGATAATGTACGCTTAGCAATCTCAAGTGAACCTCTCGCTTCTATTTTCTTAATGATCTGCAAAATTTCAGGAGCTTGGATTTGATTAATTCGCTTGTTGGCAAGCCCAATATACAATTCATCTAATGATGCTTGGACATTGCTAATATGCTTTGTAGACCATGTTTCTTTTTGATTTTCAAACCACTCTTCTGCTACCTCTTTAAAAAGTGGTTTTAACTCATCAACCGCCTCTACACGAGAAAACTTATATTTTATATCTAAAGCAATTTCACGAGCTTTTTTCAAACTTAGATCAGGATACTGCCCTAGTGCTTTAGATTTTCTTTGGCCATCAACCGTAAGTCGAAGCGCCCAATATTTACTCCCTTTTGGATCAATGATCAGTGACAACCCATTAGAATCTGATAATCGATATTGCTTTTCTTTAGGTAATGCCTTTTTGCATTCCACATCAGTTAGTGCCATTTTTCCCGCCCACTCATTTTGAATCTTGTGGGTCAAATTGTCCCAATTTTGACCCTTAAAAGGCAAAAATAAGGTCAAATCAAGTCGGATGATATCGGACAAACAGGCAAATAAAAAAGCCTTTAAGTATTGAACTTAAAGGCTTTTTTATATCGGATCGAACAATCCCGAATAATATTTTGGTGGAGATGGCGGGAGTTGAACCCGCGTCCGCCAGCATTACGCTCGAGAATACTACATGCTTAGATATCGTCTATTGTTTTAACACTAAGCGACCCGACGAACAGGGTACAAAGCACGATCCTCTAAGTTTGGTATAAAGCCCCGAGGCTTGACTCTATACGGACTTGTGTGCGTGCGCTTCAGTCGGGTTCACTGACCACAAGTATTCAGTGAAGCGGACAAGCTGCCCTTAGGCAGCTAGAGCGTATGATTCGTCGTTTGCGACTATTAAAATGCAAATTTTATTTACGAGAGAAAATGCGCTCTCGGCATGCATCTATGAGTTTCATCACCAGCGTCGAAGCCAGAAACATCCCCAAAGTACAGCGCAATCATAACATAGATCGTTAGAATTTAAATCTTAATTTCTAACCAATCAGCGAAATATACGCTTATTCTTCTATATTGTGACTGCATTTTATTTTTCAAGTTCAAAATTGAAAAGCCGCCACAAAGACAACTTTTTTGAATTTTACCTATAGTGCACCATTGCCTAACACGATGCCCTCACGGCGTGGATCGACTCCACCCGCGTATTTGCTTTGATTATCAATATTCACTTTCATAATCGTCGCAATCCCACTGGTTTGAGCCGTATTGGAAATACCATGTCCTTTTGCTTTCAACGCATCAATCAGTTCAAGTAAGGACAACTGGTCATTCGAGCTATCAATATTGGTATTTGGACTATTGATTGCCCCAAAGTTCACCAAAGACGTGGCTTGCTGTGCATTTAAATTCCAGTCCAATGCACCGACCAGCGTTTTTACTACATATTGAATAATCGTGCCGCCACCCGGTGAACCTGTTGCCATATAAAAATCACCAGGTGCTGTTCCTTTAAATACCAGCGTTGGTGCCATGGTGCTGCGTGGACGCTTACCACCTTCTACCCGATTCGCCAATAATGCACCGGTTTGATCGACAGGATTGGCACTAAAATCAGTTAACTGGTTGGATAACAGGAAGCCATCTACCATATGGAATGAACCCATACTTGCTTCTACTGTCGATGTCATTGAAACCACATTGCCATACGCATCGACAATCGTGAATTGAGTTGTACCATGTTCAACCGTCTTATCAATCCCAGCATTGGAATTGAATTGGCCTGCTGGTGCCACACCCATACTTTGATCTGGATTGATCAATGCCGCACGTTGTTTCAGATAGTTTTTGTCAATCAGACTAGCTATACCCTTCGCCGGTAAAGGCACAAAATCTGTGTCTGCTACATATTTATCGCGGTCTGCATAAGCCAGTCGTTCCGTTTCAGAAACTAAATGTACGCCCATGACATCAGGTATCCCACCTTCATTCTCTGGATTTTTAGGCGGGTATTTACTCATCTCAAAGTTTTCTAAAATGCCCAGCGTTTGTGCAACCGCGATCCCACCTGATGATGGCGGTGGCATGGTACACACATAGTAACTGTCTCGGTAAGTGGTGCAGATTGGCGTCCGTTTTTTAACTTGATAATTGGATAAGTCCTGTAAGGTCATCAAACTTGGGGTAATTGGAGTACGGGCTGCATCATCCCCTACAGTTTGCCCTGCCTTAGCCACAATATTTTTCGCCATCGGCCCGCTGTACATGGCTTTCGCACCTTGGGTTGCAAGTGTTTCCAGCGTTTTGGCATAGGCTTTATTGGTCATGGTTTCGCCCACTTTACGCGGTGTACCATCTGGATAAAAGTAAGTTGCGACTGCATTTGCATCGAGCGCCAGATGAGCGGCATTACTTGCAATTGCATCAGCCAGACGTCCAGGAATACGGAAGCCATGATCTGCCAATACAATGGCTTGATCAAAAAGCTGATCCCATTTCAGTTTGCCATGTTCCTGTTGTGCCTGTTCCAGCAAACGCATTACCCCGGGCACACCAATAGAACGGCCACTGCGACGGGCACTCGGCACAGGTGCGGGAGATTCTGGATCATGTATATCCTGTCGAACCAGATAGTATTCATTGGCAGCAGCAGGTGCAGTTTCCCGTCCATCATAGGCGGTAACCGTTTTGCTTTCTGCATCGTAATACATCATGAAACCACTACCCGCAATGGTACTGGATTGTGGCTCCACCAAACCCAACACCGCTTGTACAGCTACGGCGGCATCCACCGCAGTTCCACCCGCTTTTAAAATTTCACATCCAGCTTTTACTGCCAATGGCGTATTCGCCACCACCATATATTTATCGGCATATTTGACTGTATTGTTTAAACGATAACCCGATGCACCTTCAGGTGCCGCAGGATCACCATTCTGATCCGAACCGACCACAATACTCGAGCCATCCTCTGCCAGTTTGCTACAACTACTTGGGTCCTGATCAATAATCAGATCGGGTTTTGAAGGTTGGCCTGTATTTGAGTCTTTGCCTGATTGATCTGATGAGGAATCATTCCCACATCCCTGTAATAAACCAACAGCCAATAAACTGCTGAAAAAAAATGAATATCTATGATTCACGTGATAACTCCATTATATATACCTGCCTATCCATGCAATTGCCATGCTAGTTTATTTATTTTCAGGTATAGAGGTTTTAATCTTTGATAAAAATAAACTTTTAATAATATTCAATGATTCTAGGCTTTATCTCCTACGCCCAGTAATATCCCTCCGTGTGATTACAATGCAATCCTTATCGCTTTCAACTGGATTCTGGCATGCTTTCTCTAGAAAAAAATAGGCAAAATCTATCAATTACAGCTTAAAACACTATTTTTATACATAAAAAAAGCACCTCAGAAGAGATGCTTTTTAGTTCATAATTTTTAGTGGGTCGGCATGCCACCCGTATTCCCTTTCGGTTTTGGACTTAACCAGATCAAGGCACTGGCAAATACAAACACAATCGCCAACAGCATAAACACATGATTGGCCGACATGGTAATCGCTTCTTTATCCACTAAATTGGCAATCACACCCAGCGTTGCATCGGGTGAGAATCCATTCTGAAGCAGACTATTTTGGACTTCTTGCGGATGCAGATTATTGACCATTTCGCTACGCGCGACTTTGGCATGATCATCCCAAATGGTGACTGCAATCGACGCACCAATCGCACCAGCCATAGTTCGAAGGAAGTTCATTAAGCCTGCAGCAGATGCCATTTCTTGTGGCAATACAGATCCCATTGCAATATTCGACAACGGAATAAAGAAGAATGGCACCGCAAAACCTTGCAGGATTTGAGGCCACGCCAAGGCCATAAAATCAGCATCAGTCACCCAGAATGCACGCATCAGAGTGACAACGCCAAGCAAGGCCAACCCAAAGCTTGCCAATGCCCGCGGATCATATTTGGTCGACAGCTTCGCCACAATCGGCGACATGGTCAAACTACCAAAGCCCATGGTGGCAGTGAGATAACCTGCCCATGTGGCGGTATAACCCAGGTTGATCTGTAACCACTGTGGAATGAGTACGATACTGCCAAAGAAGGAACCGAAGCCAAAGGCCAGCGCCAGTACTGAAACAGCAAAGCCTCTATGCCTGAAAACATAAAGATTGACCACGGGATGCTTTTCAGTCAGCTCCCATATCATAAAGACAATAAAGCCTACTGCTGCGACCAGCGCCAGAATAATGATGCTGGAGTTATTAAACCAGTCGCGTTCATGTCCGAGATCCAGCATTAATTGTAATGCGCCAATCCACAACACCAATAAACCTAGGCCAATGGCATCAATCCGTAATTTTTCGGTTTTGGTTTCAGCCACAGACAATAAGCGTATGGCAGCTAAGGTACAGACAATACCAACTGGAATATTAATGAAGAAGATCCAGTGCCAAGACAGATTATCACTGATCAAGCCCCCGAGGATCGGCCCTAGAATTGGCCCAATGACCGTGGTCATCGCCCAAAGCCCCATTGCCTGAGCATGCTTTTCTGGTGGGAAAATTCGCATGAGCAAGGTTTGACTGAGCGGCATCAGTGGGCCACCACAAAGACCTTGTCCAATTCGGAAAAACACCAACATTTCCAGTGAAGTCGCTAAACCACAAAGGAATGAGAAAATGGTGAAACCAATCAATCCGAAGACAAATACCCGAACCGTACCAAAACGTCCTGCCAGCCAACCCGTTAAAGGGACACAAATTGCTTCTGCAACAGCATAAGAAGTAATGACCCATGTCCCTTGAGAGCTAGAAACTGCGAGGTTCCCTGTAATATGAGGCACAGAAACGTTAGCAATGGTGGTATCCAGTACCACCATAAAATTTGAAAGGGCGATCACAAAAGCTGCAAGCAGTAAGCGCCCGCCACTGAGTTCTGCAAAAGGAGTTTGCGTTTTCATGGCTAATTACTTCGATGCGAGATCAATATCCGCTTGCATCGACAACCCGACGCGCAATGGATGTTGTGCAAGTTCTTTTGGATCAAGGGTAATACGTACGGGTAAACGCTGTACCACTTTAATCCAGTTGCCTGTTGCATTTTGCGCAGGGATCAAGGCAAATGCCGCCCCTGTTCCACCCGAGAAACCTTGCACAGTCCCGTGATACACCACGTCATCGCCATACAGGTCTGAGCGTAGCGTAACTTGCTGACCTTCTCTGACTTTCGCCAGTTGGCTTTCTTTAAAGTTTGCATCGACATACAGCGCAGATAAAGGCACCACCGACATCATGACCGTACCCGGTGCTACACGTTGACCAATCTGAATATTACGACGGGCAATCACACCATCCACAGGTGCACGAATCACGGTACGTTCCAAATCCAGCGCAGCTTGTTCTACATGAGCTTTTGCGACGAGCACATCTGGTGTTGATGCTTCATTTACCCCTTGAATCAAGGCTTCATTGGCAGCAAAGGTACTTTCGGCGGCTTTGCGGCTAGAAGTTGCCTGAGCTAAACCTGCTTGAGCCAGATCCAAACTTGCTTTTGCAGTCGAAACTGCACTTTGTGCTTTACTTAATTCTTCTTTAGAGATTGCACCTGTCGCAGCAAGTTCATTACGGCGTTTGAGTTCCAATGCCGCACGATCATAATCCGCTTGGGCTTTGGTCACTTGTGCTTGCGCACTGCTGATCTCATCATTACGCACAACAACCTGAGAGTTTAAAGAACTGCTATTTGCCTGAGTCTGCTTATATTGACGTTGTGCTTTGGCAAGTTCAGCTTGCGCCTGTGCTAATTGAATCTTGGCATCCCGCTCATCAACACGCACCAACACATCGCCTTTTTTTACCTGTTGGGTATCTTTCACCAATACTTCCGAAACTTGCCCGCTCACCATTGAGGTAATTTGCGCTGTTTCAGCTCCCACATAAGCATTATCGGTACTGACAGAATGATTAAAGAATAACGCCCAGATGCCATACAGAATTGCAGCAAGAATGAGAATGAGCGCGAAAAATCCGAGAAATTTTTTACGTTTTGCTTTCATTGCATCATCTGATGCCGAATCTGAAGCAGCATCCTGTGGGTTGGCTTGAGCGTCAGTCATAAGTTATTCCTGAAAATTAAAGAGATTTTTAACTTTTGGTTTAATCAGCCGATCAGTTTAATTTTGAAAACTTAACTGAATGTTAAAAACCAAAGCGCAAAAAATAGGAGCAAAAATTATTTCGCATTTTACCGATAAAAAATCATATGGCGAGATTAAAAAAAATAACTGATGCGTTCAATTCTTATAAATTGATATTTTATGAATGATTTAAAACTTAAAGTTTGGCTATTTAGCCATTGCACAAATCAATACCCTACGCTCGAGACCTGCATTTAACATACCTATAAAGCATAAAGATATATTCCCTACGGGCTTGTATATTTGCTTGAGTTTGCTCTAATGAAACAAGCTGGAACAGCATTTCTATTCAATTGCTCGTCCAGAGAGCTAAGAATAAATACGCTCATTTATGGATCAAAATGGCATTTTTCTTGCTGCTAAAACAATAAGCACTTCGCTAGGTGAAAGGACTATGACATCACTCAGCCAAAACATGGATCTTATCCATCATTCGCATCAAGCCGATTTTGCACAAAATGTAATGTCGATGATCTGTGGCGAGCATCGTCTGGATACATTGTGTCGGGAGACACTCGACTTTCATTATGACGGCATGCGACTTCCTCATAAAAAAATGGCGATCGGAACTATTAGTTATGGTGCCAATGTTTCGATCAACATTTCCAATCTAAAAGCCTATAGCATTAGTCTGCCGTTTCATGGCAAGCAAACACTGAGCATTCGTGGTGCCAAATATCAATCCGATGAGAATACTGGGCTCATCGTTTCCAATCAGGATTTACAGGACTTGGTTATTAATCAGGATTGTCAAAAGTTTCAGGTGGTGATTCCCGAAAAAAGTCTGCATCTGGTGCTGTCAGAGCTCCTCAATCAACCACTTGAACAAGCGCTGGTCTTTAACCCTGAAATCTCGCTCAGCATGACTGGGCTGATGAAAGCTTGGTGGAATAACATTGAAAACTTTTTACAACTCAAATCACATTATGCAGACTTTTCGGGTTTGTCGATGTTTTCTGAAGACTATGAAAATTTTGTGATTAAAGCCCTGCTGCTGTCTCAGGAAAATAATTATTCTGCGGCATTGCATGACCGTAGCAATCAGATGGAGCCAGCATATATCCGAAAAGTGAAGAATTTTATTGTGCAACACGCACAGGAATCCTTCGATGTCGAGAGTTTACAACGCTTGGCGGGTGTCTCTAAATCCAAACTGTATGAAGAGTTTCAGCAATATTATGGACTCAGTCCCATGGCCTATTTACGTAAATATCGGTTGCAGCAAATCTATAAAATATTGAGTCATGCAAGTAAACAGCAAAAAATTTCCATTTCCAAACTCGCTTATGATTGGGGCTTTAATCACCTCAGCCGTTTTGCGCAAGAATACAAAGAGGAATTTGGCGAAAAACCGAGTGAAACCCGAAATAATATCTAGTGTGGTGTATTTATAAAACCCAAGCCCAGTGTTAGAAAGCACTGGGCTTTTTTAACGTCTTAACTGGTGCTTAAGACAGGATTGGCTTTATTGTTTTGACGCATCGCTTTTAAACTTAACGCAATAAAGGCAATAAACGTCGGTAAGGCCAAGAGGTAGAAAATACCACCGAGGCTGATTTCATAGGTAAAGATATACGAACCGAAAAATGCCCCAAAAATTGCGCCAACTCGTCCAATCCCATGCATCCATGACACGCCGACTGCACGACACTGCGATGGATAAAATAAAGCAGCTAAAGGTAACAGTGACGATTGAGCGCCCGTCAACAAAGCACCAATCAGGAAAATACTGATCCCGAGCAACAAAATACTTGAGCTGACGAAACCCGCAACGATAAACAGCATAAATGCCATTAAATATGCATATTTGATCACGATGGTTGGATTCAGCTTATCCATATACCAGCCCATAATCACAGCGCCGACCACTCCACCAAATGGGAAAATAGAAGCAATCAAGCTAAATTGCTGCGTACTGAAACCAGCGGTTTTTAAAATCGTAGGCATCCAGCTGGTGAGTAGATAAAACACTAACAGGCTCATGAAACAGCACAACCACAGCATGACTGATCCCCAGAGATATTTCGTTAGTACGGTTTTGACAGGACTATCAGTATGATTGACATCGACTTGAGCTAACTCAATTTTGACCGTGTCAGCAAAAGCATGACCTTGAACTTTTTCCAGAATGCTTTGAGCTTTATTTTGCTGATCTTTTTTAATCAGATACGGTACAGATTCTGGCAATTTCAAGATTAAAGCGACCACTAAAAATAAAGGAATAATCCCACCTAGAATTACCACTTTGGCCCAACCTAAATTTTCCAGTAAATAGGCCGACAACACCCCACCACAAGAAATGCCCAACATAAAGCCACAACCAGCCAGTCCCGTGAGGAAAGCTTTGCGTTTTGCAGGCATATATTCTGAAACGATAGTACTGATATTTGGCATGGCAGCGCCTAATCCAACGCCTGTGATGAAGCGGTAAATCATCAGGTCTTGTGTAGAAGAAGCAAAACCACACAGGATGGTAAATATAGAAAATAATAAAGTCGTGGACACAATCACGCCTTTACGTCCAAATTTATCCGCCAACGGCCCAGAAATAATTGCACCAATCGACATACCTACCAGTGCCGCACTCAGCACTGGCGCCAATTCAGGTTTAGTAATCCCCCAGTCATCCAGCAACGCAGGCGCAATAAAACCGATAATCCCTGTATCCAAACCATCACAGAAAAACACCAGAAAGCCCAATGCAAAAACCAGCCATTGCAAGGGCGACAGCCGATCCCGATTGATCACGTGATTCACATCAATTGTCTTCATTTTTATTCCCTTAAAGTAGATGTTTCAACGTATGCTCACGTTGAGATTTTTAATTTTGTAAACTGCTTATTTATCTTAAACAGGAGGATTTCCTCTCCTCCTGTTTTGTGTCAATCGTCTGGCAGCGCAGCCGATCAATTGCGAGCCGTATTGCTTTGTAAAAACTTTTCGCTATACAAACGATAGTTAACTAATGCTTGTCCATCCAGCCAACCTTTAACCGCCTCGATCATCGGTGGCGGGCCACATAAATACATGTCAAAGGCTTGTTCCGCGAGCTGTTCCCGATTCAGATGCTCGTGGATATAACCTGTTTTGCCTGCCCAAGTCTCCGAAGCTTGCGTGACAATAGGTTGATAATTGAAATTTGGTAAACGTTGAGCATAGCCTTGCAAACGGGATTGTTCACATAAATCCGTTTCCTGATTGACCCCGTAATACAGCTGGATTGCAGGTGCATTCGTTTGTTCCGCAATATTGTCCAGCATGCCTAAAAATGCCGATAAACCTGTTCCACCCGCAATAAACACCAATGGACGCTCAACCTCACGCAAATAGAAACTGCCGAGAGGTGCTTCCATCAAGATGGTTTGACCGACTTGGCAGCGATCACGTAAATAATTACTCATCACGCCATCGGGTAATAAGCGAATTAAAAACTGCAATTGATTGGTCTGATTCGGACGATTGGCGAAAGAATAAGAACGCCAGTCATCCGTCTCAGGGATCTGCAAACGTGCATATTGACCAGGTAAAAACTCTAATTGCTTGGCAGATGAACTGGCATCAACATGCAAAATCGCGGTTGTCTCGGACACCAGCTCAACCTGAGTCACCTGCGTTGCAATTTTCAGTGTCTCGCCAGCGTTACAGATTTCAGAATTGTGATCAAAATAGAATGCAGCATTGGATTTGACTCGCGTTTGACAAGCCAACATCTTGCGCTCTGCCAAATCACGCTCACTTAAAGCATCTTCATCCAC
>NZ_LZPJ01000030.1:0-12825 GCF_001729365.1 Acinetobacter sp. YK3 | reverse complement strand
GTGAATTAAAATAGTTGGAATTAATCTCTATTGCATAATGTAAATATGCGTGTTTATTATGTTGAACAAGAACATAAATTGTTAAAGAGGTTGTTTAAATGTTAAAGAAAGTTTTAGTTGTTGCTTTATTGGGGTTATCTTCAACTGCATTTGCAGGGGGCTTTCAGGTTAAATTTGGTGGAAGTGTAATTTCACCAACAGACGATACCGTTGTTGCGGGTGTTGGCACATTAAAGGCAGATCATGAATTTGCATTTACACCATCGGTTGAATATTTCTTCGGTGATACGCCTTTTTCTGCCGAATTATTACTGGCGACACCAATTTCACATGACGTGTCATTAAATGGTGAAAAAGTAGCGAAGCTTAAACAATTGCCACCTACTGTCACTTTTAAATATAACTTTAAAAACTCAACCCGTTTCACACCTTATATTGGTGTAGGTGGCACAGCTTTTGTGACTTGGGATGAAGAAACAACAGGTGCTTTAGAGGGCGCAAAATTAAAAGTGAAAGAAGACTTTGGTTTCGCGGGCCAGTTAGGTTTCAATTTCCAGCCTGCTGATGCAAAAAACTGGGGTGTATTCCTTGATGCGCGTTATGCACAAATCAGTCCTGAAGTAAAATTAAATGGTCAGAAGTTGACTGATCTAGACATCAATCCGATGGTATATACATTGGGTTATAGCTATAAGTTCTAAGCTGAACTTGCGTCTGAAAAGCCTCACTTTGTGAGGCTTTTTTATTTTTGCAATTCCCATATAAAACAGATACAGGCCTTACACAGAGAGTTTTGTATGCTGAAAAAATAATCTTAATAAAAGTGAGACCTTCATCATGAAAAAAGTAATGACTTCGATCTTATTGTTCATCCCCTTATTATTCTTATCTCAGGCGCATGCGGCCAGTTATTCGTGTAAGGCAGCAAAGTTGAAAGTCGAACAGCAGATTTGTAATGAGCGCAGTCTCAATGATGCGGATGTGAGAATGGCAACGACCTATCAAATTATTTTACATGCTTTGCCAATGGGCGGCCGTGATGCTGAAAAAGACAGACAATTTCAGTGGTTAAAACAACGTAACTCATGTGGTGCAAATACACCGTGTATCAAACGTGCTTATGCGCAACGTCAACAGCAGCTTGATCAGCTATTACAGGAGCGAGTATTGAGCCGAGGCCCATTCTAATTGCCATTTTGTGCACTTTTTGCCTGAAAAATGCAGATCAAGGATTGAAAAATTTAAGATATACACCATTCATAAATCATTCCAAATAGATAAGCCTCACAGATAAGGAGTGATTTATGAGTGAACAAGTCGCACAAAATTATAGTTTCCAAGCTGAAGTTGCTCAGTTATTGCATTTAGTGACGCATTCTCTGTATTCCAACCCTGAAATTTTCTTACGTGAATTGATTTCAAATGCGTCTGATGCGTGCGATAAGTTACGTTTCGAAGGCATTAATCATCCTGAATATTATGAAAATGACCCAGACTTGCATGTTCGTGTCACTTTAGATAAAGACAATAAAACGCTCACCATTTCGGATAACGGTATTGGCTTAAGCCAGCAAGAAGCGATTGATAATCTGGGAACCATTGCCAAGTCGGGCACCAAAGACTTTATGTCTAAACTGACCGGTGATCAAAAAGCAGATGCGCAGTTAATTGGTCAGTTTGGTGTTGGTTTCTATTCAGGCTTTATTGTTGCGGACAAGATTACGGTGGAATCACGCCGTGCAGGTTTAGATGCAGCAGAGGGTGTACGCTGGATTAGTGGCGGTACAGGTGAGTTTGAAGTTCAAACGATTGAGAAAGCAACCCGTGGTACGGACATTATCTTGCACTTACGTGATGATGCGCTTGAGTATCTAGAGTCGTGGAAAGTTAAACAAATCATCAATAAATATTCAGACCACATCAGCTTGCCAATCGAAATGCAAAAAGAAATCTGGCAAGAAGAAGAGGTTGCTGAAGGTGAAGAGCCGAAAGGCGGCCAGATGGTGAAGACCGATGAATGGGAAGCGATTAACTCTGCAAGCGCGCTATGGACGCGTAACAAGAGCGAAATCACCGATGAACAATACATCGAGTTTTATAAAAACCTGAGCCATGATTTTGCTGAACCGTTGGCATGGGCCCATAACCGTGTTGAGGGTAGCACTGAATATACGCAATTATTGTATATCCCAAGTCAGGCCAAACAGGATTTGTTTACCCGTGAAGCGAAAGCAGGCATCAAGCTATATGTAAAACGTGTATTCATTCTGGATGAAGCGGATAACCTGATTCCGAACTACTTACGTTTCGTACAAGGTGTGGTCGATAGTGCTGATTTACCGCTCAATGTAAGCCGTGAACTGCTACAAGAAAGCCGTGATGTAAAAACTATTCGTGAAGGTAATGCGCGTCGTGTGCTGACTTTACTGGACGGTTTGGCAAAATCTGAAGATGAAAAAGACCAAGAGAAATTCAAGACTTTCTATACTGAGTTTGGTTCAGTATTGAAAGAAGGTTTGGGTGAGGATACTGGTAATCGCGAACGTATCTTAAAGCTATTACGTTATGCGACTTCAAACAATGATGAAATTTCAACGTCTTTTGCTGACTATAAAGCACGTATGAAAGAAGGCCAGAAGGCAATTTACTACGTCACAGCAGAAAACCTGACTGCAGCTAAGAATTCGCCACAGCTTGAAGTGTTCAAGAAGAAAGGCATCGAAGTCCTGCTTATGGCAGACCGTGTCGATGAGTGGGCGATGAACTTCGTATTTGAATTCGATGGTACGCCGCTTCAAAATGTATCGAAAGGTGCTGTTGACTTGGGCGACCTGCAAGATGCTGAAGAGAAAAAAGCGTTAGAGCAGGCAGCAGAGCAGTTCAAACCTGTGGTAGACCGTTTAAGTACGTCATTAAAAGACAAAACCAAAGAAGTTCGTGTTACGACACGTCTGGTTGATTCACCTGCATGTCTGGTTACTAGTGAAGGTGAGTTGTCTCCACAATTGGTTCGTATGTTGAAACAGGCGGGGCAAGCAGTTCCAGAGATTAAACCAACATTGGAAATTAACCCTGAGCATCCATTGGTGAAAAAATTGGAAAGCTCGGCGCAATTTGATGATCTCGCCAATGTGATTTTTGATCAGGCAGTGATTGCAGAAGGTGGCTTACCAGAAGATCCAGCAGCCTATGTCAAACGCATCAATAGTTTATTATTGAAATAAGCAATTTGATTAAGAAACCTCTGCTTCGGCAGAGGTTTTTTTATTGGTATGGATAACTTTAAAGTTATCCACAACTGTGGTGATCTTTTCATCAGAACTGTGCTTCAAAGCTCATTTGATAACTAAAATGATCGTCTTGTCTGGTGGCAGGGACATTTAAATAATTCAGATCATTTTGCATGAAAATCCAGTTGCGCCAAATGGGGCGACGCCAGGAAAAGTAGGGTCCCCATTCATTGACTCGCAGTTCTTTATTTTCATATTCCCCTGTAGTCAAAATGCCATAACTCAAATTGTCTTTGGATAAGAAGAGTAGTTGCTGGAAAGTACGATTGCTCCAGCTATAGTCTTCATCTTGTGTTTTAGAGACACTGAACTGGGTTGAAAGCTGCTTTTGATGCTGCAGTTTTTGTGTCAGATCAAGATTGGTTTCGGCATAGTTTTTACTGCTTGAACCATAACGGAAAATTTGCGCCGTATTGAGCTGTAAACCTAAGGGTAAAGCCCAGTTCTTTTTGGCGAGAAACTGGATATAGATATCGGTATCAGAATTTGCGCCCAGATCAAGATCATTACTAAAAGGTAATAGGCTTGAAATGGTTGACCAGCTTGCACTGAGCGGATTTGGGGTAGCAATCTTTTGCTGGCTGTGATGTTTGTTATTCTTACCTAATTTCTTGACTGGCTGAGGCTGTTGAGCACGTTGCCATAGGGTGTCGTTGCCAAAAACCGCCATTAAATCTTGTGCAAGTTGTTGGTCATTGAGAGTAATCTTATTTTCTTCAGCGCAACTGAAATTGGCTCTCTGTGAGTATTGGGCTCGAATAAAGGCTTTATGCAGCGTGATGGGTGGGTACGATCTGTTGACAGGT
Organism: Acinetobacter sp. YK3; assembly: GCF_001729365.1. Classification (NCBI taxonomy): domain Bacteria; kingdom Pseudomonadati; phylum Pseudomonadota; class Gammaproteobacteria; order Moraxellales; family Moraxellaceae; genus Acinetobacter; species Acinetobacter sp. YK3. The sequence continues at coordinate 8,729 of NZ_LZPJ01000030.1, read as the reverse complement.
GAAAGCATTGGAAATAAAGGCATCAGCAGATTACCTAGACACAGGTTACCTACAATCAAAAAATACACAACCAGAGCGTATTGATGACGCATGCCATAAACAAGAACAATAAAAGAAAATGACGGTAACAAACAAAGCTTAAGGATTTATTGAAAGAAATATTATTTTTTAAATAAAAATGCCCAAACGACAAATCATTTGGGCAGGTTAAGACTGGGTTGCAGATTAGAATAAAGTTTCCAGACGAACAAAGGTACTCACGTAATGACTTCGGTCTTCACGATGATCATTGAAATAGTTGAGATCACCTTGCACATAGAACCATTCGCGCCAAAGCGGTTGGCGCCATGATACGAATGGGCCCCAGTTATTTAAACGGAGGTCACTGTTATTGTAGTAACCGCCTGTGTAGATCCCATAATTAAATGTGTTGTGCGCAAAGAACTGGTGTTGACGGAAAATACGGTTATCCCACCATAGATCATCATCCTGCTTATCTGCATAAGTTAAGCTAAACTGATTGGATAAGAAAGGCTGGTTTGGGCGCGCGTGAATCAACTCTAGATTGGTTCGTAAATAGTTTTCACTTTTACTGCCATAGCGATAGATCTGTTCGGCATTAAAGCGGAAATCATTGCGTAAATCCCAGTGTTTTTCAGCTCTTAAGCGCGCATAGATATCTGTGCCTGAGCGCACACCAAGATCGGCATCTGTCTCAAAAGGTAGTTTCTTAGAGAAGTTTGACCAACGTAAGGCAAGAGAGCCGTTACTATCACGAGTCTGTTTAGAATCAAACTTTTTATCGGGATCTTGATTCGGCTGGTTATTGGTGTTGCCGACATTATTCTTGAATTCATCGTCTAAGGTGTCATCACCAAAAACCACGCTGACTTTTTTCTCTAAAGTCGGTAATTTAATCTTACCGCGAATACGAGGCTTGACTTCATAATTATCATATTCGTTCCAGTAGTTATCCAGCATGACACGGATCGTTGCTGAAGCAGGGTCGTCAGGATCGACTTCTCCAAACCAGTCATCAATTTTGACTGACGTATTATCTGCCCACTCTCGAATTCGTCGCTGTTTTTTGTCAAACCAGGTTTTATCCTCTGTCTCCGCCGTTGGTGGGACGGTGACCTTATCTGACTGCTCGGGAAAAATAGAGGGCGTGGCATCGACCAAACGAGGAATATAGTCCAACGCATTTTCCGACGTATTTTGTGACGTCGTATTTGGCTGTTGATCTTGCTGTTGCGGTGTAGTTTCTGCTTGGGCTGCACTTAACGTACCCATCGTCAAGGCAAGCAAAACAAAAACGATACGCGATGGCACCATTTGCTGTAAATTATTCATAATAAAGACTTATATATTGTTCTTGGTTTAACTTTTGATGATTTAATGCTTAAAATCAAGCGGCAGTCACAAAAAGCAGCAATTTAACAGTACAAAAATGCTAAAGATCATAAGGATTTAGCGCAATAAAAAGCCCTCATTGCAACGTCACGTTTATTGTGTACGTAGAAAAATGAGGGGGCTAAAATTGATCAGACTTTTAAATGGGTTTAAGACGATTCTACCGACATGCTGTTTTCCAGTGCCTGATATAAATCGTGCACCGAAATCGGTTGTGGCAATCGGCTAATGACATGACGAATCAATTGCCAGGTATAACCATCGCTGCGGTCTAATAAGAGGTATGGATAGGCCTGATCTTCACTGGAAAGATTCACTCGTTCCAAACCATGAATCACACGAATTTTCTGACGTTCCCGCAATAAAATGACAGGTGTAAAAAAGGTCGCAGAGGTTTCTTCAAATGGAATAAATTTTTGCGTATTGATAAATGACGCCGGGATATACGGATAAACGCGTTGATCACGTTGCCACACTAAGGTTCCATTCATAATGCATTCATTAAACAGGCTTTCGTGCTGGTGATAATGCTGTTTGAAATTGGCCCAACTGGTTTGATGAATCGAGCTGGTGCGGGTATGACGCTGATCGGTATAGGATTGTAGAATGGTGATGGCATATTCCACGCTATGTGTTCCGACCAGTACCACATAATGGGAAAATTGGCCTTGCGCATAGAGCTGTTCAGCAACAAAAATCTGTGCAGATTCCCAGATTGGTTGTGCTTCATTTTCAGCTTTTAAATAGAGCCAGTCAATTTTGATGTTCTGGTCAATATCGTTATGCAGATCGACCCGATATAAAGAGGGGAAGGTACGTGCATCAATACGTTCCAGTCGGCAGATCAGGCCGTCCAGGTTAAAATCATTGAGTGCCAATGGCTGTGCTTTATTTAGATTTGGTGAAGGCTTGGCACTTTGTCTAAAACCGGGTTTGATTCGGTTTTCTGTAAGTACTGGTGGCGCAATACTTTCTGGAACGGTTCGGATTTTATCTTGAATGATTGCGTCAAGTTGAGTTTGAAAGTTGGCGGTTTCTTTTTTAAGTCGGGCAAGCGCATCGGTAGATGCTTTCTTATCCTGCGCAGATGGATGCTCATTCAGAGGTTCCAGAACAGGAATTAAATGCTGGAGTTCATAATCGGTTTTGACATATTCGCTGGCATGATTTTGTAGCCATTGCAAGGCATCGGTCGATGAGTTCAGCCACGGGCTTTTTAGAAAAGATAAAGCAGGACGAATCACCCAGATTTGCCAGAGTTGTGCCTGACGTAAAGCCGCCCAGCCCATATCAGCCGAAGCGAATAAGGCATTTTCAACCCGTCCCATAAAGTTATAAGTACCCCGATAGGTCATGCTATAACCGTAACTGGCTAGATCTTCAGCCGAAAACTCTTCGTTGAGAATAAATGCCTTGAATGGCGTCAATTGATCCTGAAAGGCAGGATCGTCGCAAGATGCGCAAATATCTTTAATCCGTTGTTTTGATTTTGCTATTTCAAAAAGTGATGTTTTCTCATTTTTGAGCCCATCGATGAGATGTTTGAGCTCATCCACCAAAAGTGCTTTCTCTAATACGTCCATCTATTGTTTCCTTAGAGATAGGCTTGAGCCTGTTTTTAAATAATGAATCAGTGCAAATTTGACCGCTGCTTTAAATCGTTCTGTATCAATTATTGTTGGTAAAGTATTTTTCCCCTGCGACAAACTGTGATGTATCGATCAATTGTGGCTAAATAGGCCTCTCAATCTGAGCGTGTAACTCTCGAATTTTCATAACAAAAGATTGTCACTTTATGACGATTATAGAAGAAAACCAGACAAAATCTATAGCTTAAAAATGAGTAGAAAATCACATTCAGAGATTTTAAATCGAGATATGGATCATGGTTTGTCTTTGAAAATAAAAACATTTTAAAACTATGAATCGGATATCTAGATCATAAAGCAAAAAGACATCTATAAATTTGTGGACGAGTTGTGACCAGCCTCACAGAAGCAGTGGTGAAAAGCACATTAAATAAAAAGCAGAAAAGTCATTCACATGAATGGGACGAATGAAGTTGGTTATAAATGAAGTTGGTTATAAATAATGAAAGGGAAAGATAATAAATACTGATTTTTGTTATTTGAGTTATCAAAAAGCTGCCTTAGTCTTTTGATTAAAGCAGCTGAGTCTTATGGTTAAGGCTTGATTTCACATTGCTCATCATTACATTGAGCTGCATCGTCCTGCTCAATCTGTTCAGAGGAGGTAGATTGCGCCTGTTGCAAGGCTTGCAAGAAAATCTCACGTGGCTGTGCGCCAGACAGCGCCAGTTTCTGATCAAACACAAAGAATGGTACGCCAGTAACATTCAACTGTTCACGCGCAATTTTCTCATCGTGGCGAACGAAATCTGCTAGCTCATCAGAATCCAGTACATATTCGACTTCGGCATTATCCAGACCGATACGTGATGCAATTTCTTCCACCACTTCACGTTCGCCAATTGCCAAACCTTCGGTCATATAAGCATGGAAGAATGCCTCTTCTGCTTCATTGCCCAAGCCTTTACTTTGGGCTAGATGAATAATTCGATGCGCGTTGAAACTGTTGCCCGAGTTGGCTTTTTGCCATTGGAAGTCGATGCCTTCAGCTGCTGCCATCGCTGCAACATTGCGCTCCATGTCTTCCATTTCCGCATAACTACGGCCATATTTTTTGGCTAAGCGTTCGGTATTCGATGTGTCATGCTTAGCTGGTGCATCTGGGTCCAGCTCGAAGCTATGCCAGTGAATCTCAAGCTCGATGCCTGCTTCTTCTGCGACATGTTCAAGACGTTTTTTACCGATATAACAAAAAGGGCAGACCACATCTGACCAAATATCTACACGCATGGCGTATCTCTTCAATTCTCGTTAAACAGATAATAGGGGCGGAGCCGATGAATTTAAAGCGATGAATATGTAATGCTGCGTTACGAGAAGTGAAATAAAAATCATATAAAGGTTTGTCTTTTATCGATTAAACTGAGATTCAGAACATAAAAAAATATAATGAATTTGGAGGCAATATGCGCCGTTTTTTATTATTTTTCCTTGTGGTGGTCCTTGGCACCGGTTCTTTTTTTCTCTATCAACATCAATTACAGCAACGTGCTGCCAACAATAAACAAATGTTTGAAGTGGTGATGGCTGAGAAAATGCGTACACTTTATGATCAGGCACAAGACTGGACTACACCGGTACAACTGGATATTCATGATGATCGCTTATCTGGCGATTATAAGTTGATGTCAGAATTCCTACTCAACTACTGGATGCAGAATGTTGAAGCGCGCAATCGTTATTTACGTGAACTTAAAGCTGCGAACTGGGATACTTTTCTAGATGTAGAGCGACTAGATCAGGATCGAAAACAGGATTATAAAGAAACTGAACAGATGCTGGCGGATGTGCGTAAAGCATCCACTGAATATGAACAAGCACGACAACAGATTCAGTCCAGTTCTATGGAACAGGCCAAAAGTCTGGCCATTCATAATGAAATGCGACAGTCCTTACAGGCAAAACTGGAAAGTAACCTGAAAGCTGATAAAGCGCATGATATTTTCCCGATCGAACAGCAGATTATTGAAAAAGCACAAGCCATGTTTGACATGCTGAAAAAGCACCAATGGCAAAGAAAGGACAAAATGATTCTTTTCCGCGAAACAGCGCAGGTGAAAAAGTTTAATACGCTGTATCAGGATGTGCTGAAATTGAATAGCAAAATGGAGAAGATCAAGAAAAATAATGCAGAGGTACTGGAAGAGGAACTGTAATCCATATCGCTGACTCAATACACATTGCACGCATAAAAGGCAGATGTCGAATATATGAATTTATGGCAGCTATTTCATAAAGTAAAACCTTTTGTCCTCCCCTATAAGTGGCTGGTTGCCGTGACCTTGCTGCTGACGCTGATTGGTGCTTTAACTGCACAGGTCAATGCGTTGACCTTGCAATATGCGGTCGACCAGATCAATGCGGTGGTTGAATCAGGACAGGGCTTGAGTGCAGGCTGGCATATTCTGGTCACGATCAGTGTGATTTTGTTGAGTAAAGAAATCATCAATATCTTTATTCAGTTTGGACAGAAGTTCTTTGGTGAGAGGCTCCGCATCTTGATCTCACAAGATGTGGCGCAGTCGATTATCGTGAAATTTTTACAATATCGGCTAGCTTTCTTTACGCAGGATGATAATCAAGCTGGAAAATTACAGACCCGTATTGATCGTGGTATTGGCTCGATCACGCGACTGGTACAGATTTTCTTTATCGAGATTTTTCCGCTGTTTAGTAGTGCCTTGATCGCCTTGTGCTTAATGTTTTATGCCAATGTCTGGATTGGTCTAGTGGCGTTGTGTATTGTCCCGATCTATTTCTGGGTTACCTTTAAACAGGCGCAGAAACTAAGTGGCACACGCCGTAATTTACGTGATGGGCGTGAACGTAAAAGTCAGGGTATTTTGAGTATCATTAACTCGATCACTGTCATTAAATCCTTTAACCGTGAACAGATCGAAGCAGAAAAACAGCTGACGCTACAAAAGCAATTAACCGATCACCAGATGCGTACACGGCAGCTCAGCTTCTTGTTTGAAGGATTGAAAACCTTTATTGAACAGATCGGTGTGGTCTTTATTATCATCCTCACGGCCTATTTTGTGTTAGTCGGTGATATGAGTATCGGCATGATCATGTTCCATATCCTGCTGTTCAATAATGTCTCAGCACCGATTCGTTCCTTGCATCGGATCTATGACGAAGTGAATGACGCGATGATCTATGCAGAAAGCTTTTTTAAGATACTGGAAGCGGATGATGAGGTGGAGACTCCGGGGCAATTAAAACCATCGCCATTGACGGGAAAATTTGAGCTGAAACAGGTGAATTTTTCCTATCCGAATGGGTTTCATGCCTTGAAAGAGATTAACCTGACGATCCAGCCCAATAAGATTACCGCTTTGGTTGGCTTGTCGGGGGCGGGAAAATCAACCTTAATCAGTCTGCTGGATAAATTTTATGTGCCGCAGTCGGGAGAGATTCTGCTCAACGGCACTCCGTTAAATGACATCGATACCCAATATTTACGGGATCATATTGGTCTGGTATTGCAAAAAAATCATATTTTTCAGGGGACGATTGAGGAAAATATTCGTTATGGCAAGATGAATGCGACACAGGATGAAATTATTGCTGCCGCGAAGAAAGCTTCGATCCATGAGCAGATTTTGAAATTACCGCAGGCCTACCAGTCAGATGCCTTATTACTCTCAGGTGGACAACAACAGCGGATTGCGATTGCCCGCATGTTCCTGAAAAATCCCCCGATTATTTTTCTGGATGAGCCAACCGCAAGTCTGGATGCAATCGCAACTGAACAGATCAAACACAGTCTGGATGAGATTAAACAGGGGCGGACGGTTATTATTATTTCTCATAGTCTGTCACAGATTATTGATGCGGATTATACCTATGTTATGCAGGATGGCATGATTGTAGAACATGGTGAACATCATCAGCTGTATCAGCAACAAGGCGTGTATAAAAACATCTTTGATGCGATGGCCAAGAGCCTAAATATTGAAAAAATTTCCAAGACTTTTGAGGGGGATGATGAAGAGGAAACCCATAGTTAGTAAAAGCTTACCTACTTCAAACACCCTTAGATTATGCATTAATTGAAAATCTTTTCGGCAGCCTGAAATGGTAGGCTGACGACATCGATGGCAACAGCAAAGGGTAGCAATACCAGCTTTTCTAAAGGATTCATACCTGATTTGGAGGTATAACTTTCTTCTTTCTGCGTATAAATAGTCACTTGATAAGGCTTACTCAAGGCTTTTAGCGAAGTGAGGTTATTGGCAGCAGGGTAAACTACACCCGCCAGCTTAATATCGAAGCAGAATCGCTGTGCCTGCATACGTTCATCGCTTGACGATGAGCATTCTCTAGCGCCATTTTCAATAAAAAATTCGAGGTCTTTTTTACTCAAATCTTCTTTGAGTTTGACATAAGAAAGTGGCAAAGTTCCTGAAAAATGACCATCATTTTTTTCAGAATAGAAATTAAGATCTCGGGTGATTTGAATATTCTTTGGATCAAGTTTGCCAATTAAAGTAACAAACTGGCTGCCTCCTTGAGTCAGGATATAACTGTTCTTTTGTCCTGCAATCACGATACTGTCTTTCGGCAAATTTGCAGAAGCTTGTGCTGGTCGTCCAAAAGCAACCACGCTGTCTTCAACCAAAGTGACTTTCGTCGTGCGTGTATAACTCCGATTGTCTTTTTTGATTAAGGTTGAAGTGGCACAGCCAGTAAGGAATGTGGCAGATATACTCAAAGCGGTTATTGTTTTTGCAAAATCTGTAAGCATTGGGATCATCCTTGATATTTTGTAGTAGTGAGATACTTTTGTTTAACAGCAGTATCTGATCAATGGCGGTACTGAGGTATAGCGTTATTTATTTCCATACCTCATTGGTCAGACCTATGGCCTGAAAAGGAAGTGCAATTACATCAAATGCAACGGCCAACGGAAGTAGGGGGAGCTGTTGCATGATTTCTTTATTGGAACGTTTGACCGTTCCACTTTTATAGTGGAGATATTGAATTTTGACATGATATGGTTTGGATAAAGGCGTTAACTTATCCAGATTATTTGCAGCAGGATATACCTTGCCTTCAAGTCGAAGGTCAAACGTGGCAGGTCTTATTTTTTCCAGACAGCTACAGGGTTGAACGCCATATTGCTTAAAAAGAGTGACTTCTTTGTCATTTAACTTTCCATTGGGTGGCGTATAAGAAAATCTAAAATTGCCGTAAAAACGAGGACTATCCTGTGCGGGTGCATTAAAATCGAGATCACGATCAATTTTGATATATTCTGGATTCAGTTGGCTAATGAGCTGAACCAGTTCGCTACCTCCCTTATTAATCACATAACTATACTGTTTGCCTGCAATAACGATGCTGTCAGCAGGTTCATCGGGTAAGGCGGTAGCGGGCTTGCCGAAAGCAACTACATCATCTTCAAGTACGGTAATCCACTCGTGCCCTGAGTCATATTTGGTAAATATATCTCTTGTGGAATCACCAACCCGATTGGTTGCGCAAGCGGTAAGGAATAATGATGAACATAAGCTAAAGATTAAAATATTCTGATTTAAACCGTTGAAACGCATTTTTGTTTTTACTTTTCCAATAATTATAAAAAGGATAAATAAAAATTCTTATGAATGCGAGAACTTCCTTTATTTAATTAATCCGATGAAAATCATATGGCACGAT
>NZ_LZPJ01000029.1:0-27135 GCF_001729365.1 Acinetobacter sp. YK3 | reverse complement strand
ATAAAAGACCATCTTGTATGGTCTTTATTTTTAGAGAATATAGATAATCATGATTTAAAAACAGTTTTAGAATAAAGCAAAACAATGATGAAGATCGCGTAAAAGGGAAGATGTCATGAATCAGAACCAACTCGAACAATGCGCTTTGCACTATGCACAAAATCTGGCATTTTCAATCCAGTCGCAACCTTTTGGCCCTGATTTTGAGGTGTTCAAAGTCTTCGATAAAATGTTTATGTATATTGGTTTTAATGCAGGAAAATTAATTGTAACGGTGAAATGTAAGCCTGAGAAAAGTCTGGAATATCAGGAACTCTATTCTTCAATTTCAGCGGGCTATCAAATGAATAAGAAACACTGGATTTCGATTGCCAGTAGTCCAGAGATCACGCCTGATCTGGTACAGGATCTCATTCAGGATTCCTATGATCTCATTATCAAGAAACTTCCAGTTAAGACCCGAAAGCTGATCGGGGAAGCTTAAAAAATAAAGCAGCGAAAAAACGCTGCTTTATTGTTATTGGAAAGTGGGTTTAGTGTTTGCCCATAATTCCACGAATGGCATTGAGTACATCGGCAGGGAGAACCACTGTTTTTGCATTGCCAGATTTAGATAAATCCTGCATTGCTTTAACGTATTGTTCACCGAGTAAATAAGCCACAGGAATCTCTTTATCACCTACTGCACTTGTCACCATCTCAATGGCACGTTGTGAAGACTCGGCAAGAACAACCTGTGCTTCTGCATCACGACGAGACGCTTCCAGACGACCATCTGCTTCCAGAATTGCCGCCTGTTTTTCACCATCAGCTTTGGTCACAGTCGCACGACGTTGACGTTCAGCGGCTGCTTGCGCTTCCATAGCGGCCTGCATGGTGTGTGAAGGTTGAATATCCTGAATTTCAACGGTTTTCAGGGTAATGCCCCAATCTGAAATATCATCAGAAATGGCAGCTTTTAATTTCGCTTTGATGTGGTCACGAGAAGAAAGCGCATCATCCAGATCCATTTCACCCACGATAGAACGAAGTGAAGTCTGAACAAGATTTTGAATTGCCCAAGTATAATTCTCAATCCCGTACACCGCCTTTTCTGGTGTAGTAAGATTGATATACGCTACGGCATTCATCACCAACACAGCATTGTCACGGGTAATTACTTCTTGTGAAGGAATATCCAAAACAATATCTTTGGTGGTAATTTTATAAGCCACTTCGTCCACATAAGGAATCACGAAGTTTAGACCTGGACTCAACGTGGTATGGTATTTACCTAAACGTTGCACAATCCATTTATAACCTTGGGGAACAATACGAACCCCTTTAAAAATGGTTATACCGATAAAAGCTAAAAAAGCTAAAACAACAATCGTACCGACAGACATTAGAAACCCTCTTTGTGTTTATGACGTATGAGGTTGAACGACTAAATCATTACCCAAAATATCAACCACCCGAACGCGATCACCGACCTGTACTGGATCAGTACAACGGCAATGCCATTCATCAGAACCTAAAACAGGTATCGGAAAGCGCACAATAATTTGTCCATGTTCAAGACCAGTCTGGATCACCATACCAACTTGACCAATGGTTGCTTCGCGAGGGAGACCTGCTTTGGTTTTATCAATCGAAAGCGGTTTGATAAATTTGAACCAAAGAATCGTACATAAAATAGATAAAATACCCCAAGTAATCACTTGGGTGGTAAAACCCATCATCGGGAAAAGCCACAGTAAAATACACACCATGACTGCTGCTATGCCAAACCACAATGCAGCAAAAGCAGGCAAAATCAATTCTGAAAGAATCAGTAAAATCCCTAATACAAACCAGTGCCAAGGTTCAACTACAAATTCCATAGATTTGCTCGCATAACTAAACGGAGTAGAGGTGAAAAAATATTCACCTTAGCACTGTAACAGATGATTATCTTTATGAATATGAAAAGATTGTTTTTTTAGGCATTGCGGCTGTTGATGATTAAAGATCTTGCACATCTTGCAAGTTTAATAGCTTTCAACAGCCTTTTAGGTGGGGTTTTAGAATTTTGGTCGTGGTGCTGGTTTTAAGGCAGCAGGAGATTTTTTAAATGCGGTAATCGCATTTTGAATCGCCGTAATCTTGGCTTGAGCTGCCTTTTCACCTTCTAAAATAGCTTCATTACTCGATTTAAGGTCAAGCACGCCCAGATGACCCACTTTCGGTTGAATCACAATCGTTGCCTGATTCAGTTCTTCATTAATACTTTGTTGGCCCATGATATTGATGGTCTGGTCTAACAAGCCCCACATGCTGAGCGGCTTACCACCGACGGGACGTGCAGAAATATCCACGGCAATCACAATATCAGCACCCATATCCTTTGCGGTTTTTACAGGAATTGGGCTGACTAAACCACCATCCACATATTTGGTCTTGCCAATAACCGCAGGCACAAACACATTGGGAATACTGCAAGATGCACGTACTGCCTGACCAGCATTACCTTTAATAAACTCGGCTTTTTTGCCACTGTCTAAACGGGTGGCGACTGCGGCAAAACGAATCGGGAATTGTTCAATCGGTTTATTGCCGACTTGGCTATTTACATAATTCTGTAGTTTCTGACCAAGAATAATGCCCTGACTATTAATGGTGAGATCACGCAAATCAGATTCTTGCAGTTTTAAGGCAAGGTTCTGCATTTGATAAGGTGTTTGACCGCTGGCATAAATACTACCAACAAAGCTACCTGCACTGGTGCCAGTCACAATTTTAGGTTTGATGCCATGTGATTCTAAAACTTTGATGACACCAATGTGTGCAAAGCCTTTGGCACCGCCACCACCTAATGCAATGGCAACCACAGGTTCACGGGCCTGAATTGCTGATGTAGGCGGTGTTTTCTTTGTGATTTGATCACAACCAAATAAAGCAAGACCAAAAACAGCCAAGCAAGACAGTCGAGCAATGTTCATAACAAATGCAGATAAAATGTACAAAAAAGATGCGCACATCAGAGCAGATTTGCCCTTAATTTTCTAGTTTTTTTTCACAAGTTTTTGTAAGGGTTCAGCCAGCCAATCTGGATTTTTCGGCGAGAAGTGCCCAACGTAACGTTGCATGATCTGATCAAGGTCTTGCTGATAATGACCAGTCGGAGTAAATTCCCCCAAACAATAAATGGTTTTATGGTCATAATCAAAAGCAAAGATTACGATTGGAATGCCTGCTGCATGCGCAATGTGATAAAAACCACTTTTCATTTTTTCGGCTTTTTTACGTGTCCCTTCAGGCGCCATACCGACCCAGATTTTGTCATGCTGTTGAATGGTGGCAACCACTTGTTCAGTCAGGCCATGCGCACTGTCACGACGAACGGGAATCAGTCCCGCCCAGTTTAATAGCGGCTGGAGCGGGGGCTTGAATAAGGTATCTTTACCCAGTACGGTAATTTTCAATCCCAACCCACCAATCGCCAGAAAGCCATACCAGCCGTCAATATTTGAGGTATGTGGAGAAATGATAGCCACTGCTTTAGGTAAGTTAGGAATTTCTCCTACTACAGTCCAGCCTTGTGCAAGGAACAGTTTTTTACACAATGCACGGCTATAGGCTGTTCCACGTTGTGGAACCAGTGGAGGCAAATCTGGAAAATGTTGTGGCATACATGAATATAAATAATGACAACTCTATTCATGTTAAACGTTGATGACAGGGACTGCATTGGCAAAAAATAAGATTTTATTGCCAGAAGAATGAAAGGATTGGATACTTAAGGCCCGTTATTGCCTCGCTCTGGAAACTCAAAATGCCTAATCTTCGACAGGTTTACATTTTATTGTTTTCTTTGTATTGGGCACAGGGTTTACCTGTTGGATTTATGACCCATGCATTGCCTGTAATCTTAAGAGCGCAAGGCGTATCGTTGGCACATATTGGCGGCTTTGGTTTACTGATGTTGCCGTGGTCGATTAAGGTGTTTTGGGCTGCCTATGTTGATCGTCTGGCATTATCTCGATTAGGCCACTACCGTAGCTGGATTATTCCCACACAATTATTCAGTGTAATCATTCTGATTATTTTATCTTTTTTCCCGATTCAGGCACTGGATCAACCCAGTTATCTGCTTATTTTCTTTGTCTTACTTTTCTTAATGAACTTCACTGGCGCAACCCAAGACATTGCAACCGATGGCTTGGCGGTCAATTTGCTCAAAACAGATCAGCAGCATTGGGGCAATACTTTTCAAGTGATTGGTTCACGTCTAGGTTTTATTGTGGGTGGCGGGGCAGTGCTCTGGTGTCTGGACTGGTTACAGTGGCAAAAAACCTTTCTGGCTTTGGCCTTGTTGGTGTTTCTCAATACTTTACCTGTGTTGCTCTATCGAGAGCCTACTCATGCAAACTCAACTACAAGAACGCAGACATCTTCTGTTCCATTGATGCAGGCAATTAAGGCCTATTTAAATTATTTTCAATCCTCAAAAGAACTAAAAGCATGGTTATTGGTCTTGATCAGTTTCAAAGTTACAGACGGACTTTCAGGTCCTTTATTAAAGCCACTGATGGTAGATATGGGATTGAACTTCACCCAGATAGGCGTCTACATCACCATGCTTGGTGCGGTCGCTGCGCTTGTAGGTGCGGGGATAGCCGGATTGTTGCTCAAACATTTTTCCAGAACAGCGAGTTTGATTGTTTTCTCTATTTTAAAAATAACCAGTTTGATCGCTTATGCTGTGATTGCTCAAGCTTATGAATCCCAAACTCAAATTGCACCGATCTGGTTATACGCCGTCAATGCATTTGAAGATGCTTGCTCTGCCATGCTTTTGGTGGTGATGTTGACACTGGTGATGCAATATAGTCGTAAGCAATTTGCAGCAACCGACTTCACTTTTCAGGTCTCGATCATGGCGACTGTCAGTGGCTTGCTGTATTTAGTCAGTGGAATGATTGGAGATGTGTTTGGTTATTTCCATTATTTGATCGCTATTGTCATTATTGGCACGGTTACTTTGCTCCCTATTTCTCTCTGGAAACATGCAAAATTACAAGAAAAATAATGTTAACTAAATGAAATAAAGAAATTTAATGTCGATTAAGGAGTGATCTAGTCATTATCTACTACCTTTGTCTATGTTTTTAAAAATGTATGTTTTTAGCTATTTAAATGCTCTATTAATTGTGCCATCTTGTTTGGGTAGCAAATGGAAGCTAACTGGAGTAAAAATGGATTGTGTTAACAAGAAAAATCATGTGAATCAATTAAAATGGGTAGAAAAATGTTCAAGTAGATTGGATATTAGCCTAAAGTCTAAAAAAGAATAATGAAATAACGATTTAATCATTCTATAAGATAAGAGAGTTGTGTAGGATTCGTTACAACATGAAGTTAAGGTAAAAATCTGTAAGTCAAAGTATGTTTTTTATGTCTTTGGTTATTGGTTTTGGTCTTGCATAACGTTGAAATTGGTTTTGGTTGCGGTAATAAAATTAATGTAACCAAAGTGGAGGAGAGTTGATTTTTTAGCCCCTTAATTTAATGGCGTAAATCAACTTGGCATGGATAGGCAACATAAAATATATTTTTTGGAGTTTTTGATGGATCTATTCCTTAATCGTAAATCTTTAGTTGTTAAAAGTTTAGCTCTTACAGTTACAGCTTTAATGATGAGTGGGGCACATGCTGCAACTTCCGACAAAGCGGAAATTCAACAGCTTCGTAAAGAAGTTGAGGCTTTAAAAGCTTTAATTCAACAACAAAGCCAAGTACAGCAACAACAACAGCAAGTACAGCAACAACAGCAAGTTCAACTCGCTGAAGTTAAGGCGCAACCAGTTGCTGCACCAGTTTCACCGTTAGCAGGATTTAAATCTAAAGCTGGCGCTGATGTGAACCTTTATGGTTTTGTTCGTGGTGACGCTAACTATATTATTGAAGGTGCAGATAACGACTTTGGTGATGTAAGTAAGTCAGACGGCAAAACGCATGATAAATTACGTGCGACTGCTAAAACGACACGCCTTGGTTTAGATTTTAATACGCCTGTAGGAGACGACAAAGTAGGTGGTAAAATCGAAGTTGACTTTGCGGGTACGAATGATGGATTACGTATTCGTCATGCTTATTTAACATATAACAACTGGTTATTTGGTCAAACAACTTCAAACTTCCTGTCTAACCATGCACCAGAAATGATCGACTTCTCGACAAACATTGGTGGTGGTACTAAACGTGTTCCGCAAGTACGCTATAACTACAAGTTAGGCCCTACTACACAATTATTTGTTTCTGCTGAAAAAGGTGATAGCACTACTTCGGTAACAGGCGATAGTATTAAGTATAGCCTACCAGCATTAACGGCTAAAATTACTCAAGGCTATGCAGAAGGTAAAGGTTCAGCTTCAGCGCGTGTTCTAGTCGAAAAGTATAAATCACAGCTTGCTAATGATGATAAAACTGGTTGGGGCGTAGCTGTTGGTACTGATTTTAAAGTATCTGATCCTTTAAAACTTTTTGCTGATGCATCATATGTTGTTGGTGATAATAGTTATTTATATGGTAGTAACACTCCTTACGCAGTGGATGGGAATTCTATCGAGCAAAATGAATTTGTAGCAGTACAAGTAGGCGGAACGTATAAGGTTCTACCTAACTTACGTTCTACTCTAGCATATGGTGCTCAATTCGCTGATGACGGTACTGACTTTGCAAGATTAAATGCTTCTGCAAATGAAAAAGTTCAACAAGCG
Source organism: Acinetobacter sp. YK3 (assembly GCF_001729365.1). Lineage (NCBI taxonomy): Bacteria > Pseudomonadati > Pseudomonadota > Gammaproteobacteria > Moraxellales > Moraxellaceae > Acinetobacter > Acinetobacter sp. YK3. The sequence continues at coordinate 20,395 of NZ_LZPJ01000029.1, read as the reverse complement.
TGGATCAACTTCATCTATACACCAGTTAAACCAATTGATTTAGGTGTCGAATATGTCAACGGTAAGCGTGAAACGTTTGCTGGTCAGTCTTACAAAGATAACCGCGTTGGTCTAATGGCTAAATATAGCTTCTAATTTTTCAACGGTTTATGTTTTAATGAGTCGAGGTTTATATTAACCTCGACTTTTTATTTTTAAATTAGCTAAATAAAATAAGACGATGAGGCGAGCTTTTCTCAGGTCATTCTATTATTTAAGTCATTTTTAAGTTTTTATTTTTATCTTTACAACACTAAGAAATTTATTTTTAGAACACGATGCCTATGTTGCTACAAAGACTCAAAACCAAACCAATTTCATTACTTACTTTTAATGTGTTACTTGCAATCTGGTTAGGTATTTTCCTGAACATCGCATTTTATAAAAAAATGTTGGCTTTAACCCCGTATACAGGGATTAAGGCTGGACTTTTTGTAGCGGCTTCTGTTGGCGTTGTAACCGCTTTATATGCTTTTATTTTCCAGCTATTGAGTTGGAAGTGGACTGCAAAACCACTTGCTATCGCTTTGGTTTTTATTGGTGGTTTTGCTGCCTATGCCGTCAATACTCTAGGTGTATGGATTACTTCAGATCAGATTCAAAATTTGATGCAAACGAACTTTTCTGAGGCTCGCGATACGTGGTCTTGGCGTTTATTGATCTGGATGGTGGGGATGGTTCTAGTCCCGATCATTGTGATTTTGATGACCAAAATCAAATCTGAATCAGTCACCCGACAATTATTTAAAAAGCTGGTTGCCTCTGTGGTTTCCCTAGCTTTAGTTGGCGGATTATTATTTGTTTTTTATGTAGATTTTGCAGCCATTTTTCGTGAAAACCGCGATATAAAAGGCATGATTTCGCCTCAAAATATGATTGCCTCGACAGTTTCATATTATAAAAAGAAATCACCTAAACAGAATTTACCTTTAGTTAAGTATGGTGAAGATGCGCAACGCACTCAGGTTGCAAAAGGTTTACCTAAACTGTTGGTCTTGGTAGTGGGTGAAACGGCTCGTGCGGAAAACTTCTCTTTAAATGGTTATGCCAAAGAGACCAATCCGAAGTTAGCCAAACAGAATATTATCAATTTCTCACAAGTCAGTTCATGTGGTACCGCAACGGCTGTATCAGTACCGTGTATGTTTTCGGGTATGCAACGCGAAGATTATGATGAGCAGTTAGCCAGTCATCGTGAAGGTTTGCTCGATATTGCAAAACGTGCAGGTTATCAGGTGACATGGATTGATAATAATTCAGGTTGCAAGGGCGCATGTGACCGTGTTGAACAGTTTAAAATTCCTGAGCCGATTCAGCAGAAATGGTGTAAGGATGGTGAATGTCTGGATGATATTTTGATTGATAGCCTAAAAGCGTATTTAGCTGCTATTCCGAAAGATGATACTCAGCCACGTTTGATTGTATTGCATCAAATGGGCAGTCATGGCCCTGCTTATTATAAACGTATTCCACCAGCGTTCCGTGTATTTAAGCCAACATGTGATACCAATGCGATTCAGGGATGTACTCAGGAAGCATTGATTAACAGTTATGATAATACTTTGCTTTATACCGATTATGTTCTAGATTCATTGATCGAAACCTTGAAAAATACAACCCAATACCAAACAGGTTTGTGGTATCTATCTGATCATGGTGAGTCGACAGGTGAGAGCGGCATGTATCTGCATGGTGCGCCTTATGCAATTGCACCGACTCAGCAGACGCATGTACCGATGTTGATGTGGTTCTCAGCGGCATGGCAACAACAGGCGCACAAACAGATGAGCTGTCTGGCGCAACAAACTAAGAATAAACTGAGCCAAGATAATTTGTTCCCGACCTTGTTAAGTTTGCTTGATGTAAAAACCAAAGTAATTAATGCTAAAGATGACATGTTAGAAACATGTGCTAACCCATAAGGTGAAATGAAATCATGACCAAGATCTTGATGATAGAAGATGATTTTATGATTGCAGAGTCAACATTGACCTTACTGCGATATCATCAGTTTGACGTGGAATGGGTGAATAACGGGGTCGATGGATTGGCTTTGTTAACCAAGCAATCTTTTGATCTGGTGCTTTTGGATCTAGGTCTGCCCCTTATGGATGGGATGCAAATCCTGAAACAGATTCGTCAACGCAGTTCATTGCCTGTCCTGATTATTTCAGCCAGAGATCAGCTACAAAACCGCGTGGATGGTTTGAATCAGGGTGCGGATGATTACTTGATTAAACCCTATGAATTTGATGAGCTGTTAGCCCGTATCAATGCTTTATTACGCCGTGGTAGTGTTGAAACAGCGCAACTGAAAAGTCAGTCGCAACTGTTAAAAAGTGGTGAACTGATCTTGGATGTAGAACAGCATCTGGCAACCTTCAAAGGTCAGCAAATCGAGCTATCTAATCGGGAATGGGCGATTCTGATTCCGATGGTATCCCACCCGAATAAAATTTTCTCTAAAGCAAATTTAGAAGATAAGTTGTATGATTTCGACAGCGAAGTTACCAGTAATACCATTGAAGTGTATGTCCATCACTTGCGGGCCAAACTGGGTAAAGACTTCATTCGAACCATTCGTGGTTTAGGTTATCGTTTGGGGCAGTCATAATTCAATGCAAAAAAGCCAACATTATTCGCTAAAGAAAAGACTCATCTGGGGAACCTCCATCTTTAGCGTGGTGTTAGGTTGTTTTCTGATTTTAGCTGCTTATAAAATTTCATTGCATGAAGTTGATGAAATTTTAGATACGCAAATGCAATATATGGCTGAGCGTTCCAGTACTCAGCCAGTCACTCCGATGGCCAGTCGAGTCGAGTTACATCGAACTTATCATGAAGAAGATTTATTGATTGATATCTGGGCCTATAAAGATCAGACCCATTTATGGCATCAAACCCATTTACTAGTTCCACCTGTGAAACAATCAGGCTTTTATACACAAAATACATCACAAGGAAAGTGGCGTGTTTATGTGATTCCATTAAAAGATTATCAGATTCAGGTTAGTCAACAAGAGCAGGTTCGCCATGCATTTGCATGGGAATTGGCGGGCAGTATGTTTATTCCTTATCTCCTGTTGCTACCTGTAGCGATTATTGTACTGGCCTTTATCATCAGTCTCAGTCTGAAACCACTGGATGAATTTAAGGAAGAGCTGACTCAGCGGGATTCCGATGGCTTATCACCGATTGATGTCAAAGACTATCCACAAGAATTATTACCGACCATTGAAGAAATGAATCGCTTGTTTGAGCGGATTCAGCATGCTCAAACAGAGCAGAAACAGTTCATCGCCGATGCTGCACATGAGCTTAGGACGCCTGTTACGGCCTTGAATCTACAAACTCGTATCTTGATTAGTCAGTTCCCTGAACATGAATCTTTGCAGAACCTGAGTAAAGGTCTGGCACGGATTCAGCATCTGGTGACTCAGCTTCTGGCTTTGGCTAAACAGGATGTGGCATTGAGTCTGATTGAACCAAATACTAATTTCCGCCTCAATGATGTAGCGTTAAATTGTGTGGAGCAACTGGTGAATCTGGCCATGCAAAAAGAAATCGATCTTGGGTTTGAACGTAATGATTTAATTGAAATGCAAAGCCTTGAATCAACAGTACATTCGATTATTTTCAACCTGATTGACAATGCGATTAAGTACACGCCAGAACAAGGTATTATCAATATTTCGGTGTATAGCGATTCTGATGATTTTGCCTATATCCAGATCGAAGACAGCGGTGCAGGGATCGATCCTGAACAATATGACAAGGTATTGAAGCGCTTCTACCGTGTGCATCATCATTTAGAAGTGGGCAGTGGACTAGGTTTGTCTATTGTCGATAAAGCGACCCAACGCTTAGGCGGGGTATTGACCTTATCGAGAAGTATTGAGCTGGGTGGATTGTCGGTATTGGTCAAATTACCGAAAAAGCTTGCGCATCATGAAGACAAAGCAAGCGGATAATATTAGACGTATAACGTACTAGTTCGCTGCGGTTGCTGTCTCAGCCTGTTCGCGCAAATAACGTAGAAACAGGACGCATTTCTGGATACGCTTACCATCATTGCCGACTTTGCTGACATTAAAGCGCAGTACCCAGTTTAAGCGTTTGCCTACTTTGCAAATGTCTTTATAGACTTGAGGTTCCGCCAGTAGGGCTTGATAAAGCTGCTGGCTGGCCTGTTCAAGTTGCTCAAATTCAAAATGATAAGCCGTTGAGAAAATAAACAATAACCAGTCGCGTACAAAGCAGTCATGTAGACTGAGTACATCTCTCGGATCGGTTTCAAAGTCAATAAAAGTAAACTGGTTCTGTTGATCAACCAAAATATTGCGCGCAAAAGCTTCGCTTAAATAACCTTGTTGATGGTGAATATAGCTGATGGCCTGAATGGCTTGATCAAATAAGGCATATCTCGCTTCAGGATGACCTTTGAGGCTACCTAGTTTTTGATCCAACTGACTGACAGGGCTCTGGCGTTGTGAGCCAACGTCTTCTAACAGAATGCCTTTTTTTGAAACTGCCAACACATTTGGGGTGGAAATACCCAAAGCTTTGAGCTGCTGAATGCGTTTGAACTCGCATTGAATGGCCTTAGAGCCACCTTGGTTTGGAACAGGAGTAATCGCACCCAGATTAAAGATTTTGGCAAGCCATTTCAGTGGTGTGTAGAGCCATAGTCCGTGACGTTCAGAGGCCTTTTTTAACCATACTTTGCGTAAGCCTAGTTCATAAGATTGAATAGAGTCTTGTTGAGAAGCAAAAGTAGATTCTAAAAATATTTGAAAGTCAGACATACGACAGCAAAAATATCCTAATGTGGGCAAAATTCAGTGCTCGCTCTATGAGCACTGTCATTCACTTTACCACATCAGATACGTATAACGGTACTGAAACGCGCTTTGCTATTTGTTGATGACGTTTATAAGTGAATGTATAACATACTAAATTAATTGCAACGCAGACCCATGCTGTCCAAAGATTATGACTGAGGAAGTGTGCACCGCGCATCATTTGTGCCCAGCCCATGGCGAAACCAATGAGCATTCCAGCAAAAAGATAGAACCATGCTCTCTGTTTTTGATCAAGACGATAGACAAAGTAACCCGTTATTAGGGCAAAGCCCGTACTGGCATGTCCACCAGGGAAACAATGTCCAGCAGTTGCAGAAAAATCCCAAATGAAACCCGTTGCAGTTTCATGGGTCATATACCAAGGGCAGGCTTGGGAAGAATGCGCTTTCAGCAACCCAACAATGCAGGTGCATAGCATACTGACCCAAAACATATAACCATATTGCCAGTGTTGGGGTTTCAGTTTTTCGACTTTAAACGATGCACACCATAAAAAGAAGAAAGCGACATACACAGCCGTTAAAAGTTGTTTGACGTAAGTATGGTTAAGCTTGTCGAGAAACCATTCATTCTTATAAGGGAAGGTTCCATGTAGGCTGACCCAAGGCTGAATTAAGTGTAAGTCAATTGCTCCACCCACTGGGAATACAAACAGTAAAATAAAAAAACTGATGAAAAGTAAAAAGCTCGTCAAGATGAAAAAAGGTGTTCTCAAGATCATGGAGCAGGCTGTTACGGTGGAAATATGATCTTGGTATTTAATTCCTAAAAGCTTAATTTGCTCTTAAAGATATATAAAAAAATGTTGGGATAAATGTGAGAGAGGAAAGAAGTTTAAACCTTATATACAGGTCAATGTTTTGATCTTATTGTTAAAACAAAATAGCGCTTTTATTTCAGCATAAAGCAGCCTTAAAGGCTGCTTTATATGTCGTTTGATCAATCTGTTAATGTAAAATTTTATTGAGAAACTGCTGCGCACGTTCCCCACGTGGTGTACCAAAGAATTCATCTTTGGAGCAGTCTTCAACAATTTTACCTTGATCCATAAAGATAATCCGGTTCGCCACCTGACGGGCAAAGCCCATTTCATGGGTTACACACATCATGGTCATGCCTTCTTTGGCCAATCCGACCATTACATCCAGTACTTCATTGATCATTTCAGGATCAAGGGCAGAGGTGGGTTCATCAAACAGCATGGCAATCGGGTCCATACTCAGCGCACGCGCAATCGCAACCCGTTGCTGTTGTCCGCCTGAGAGCTGGGCCGGGTATTTATTGGCATGGGCACTGAGTCCAACACGATCCAGATAAGCCAGCCCTTTTTTATTGGCCTCCGCTTCTGAACGTCCTAATACCTTGATCTGGGCGATGGTCAGGTTCTCGGTAATGCTGAGATGAGGAAACAGTTCAAAATGCTGGAAAACCATGCCGACACGACTACGTAGTTTGGTCATATCGGTTTTAGGCTCATGAACAGGTACGCTATCGACAAAGATCTTACCTTGTTGAAATGGCTCTAATCCATTCACGGTTTTAATCAAGGTAGACTTTCCTGAACCTGATGGACCACAGACTACGACCACTTCACCTTGACTGATCTGGGTAGTGCAATCGGTCAGTACCTGAAACTGGTCGTACCACTTACTGACATTTTGGAGGTCTATCATTACTTTATTGTCGCTCATACACGTAACCTCCTTTGTAAACGTTTAACTGCGAATGTCGCAATGGCGCTGATGGTAAAGTACACAAGTCCTGCAAATAGAATATATTGAGTGAGCAAGGACATTAAATCTCCACGAACATAGTTTGTTCTGAAAAAGTCGAGCAGACCAATGGCATAGACCATTGTGGAATCCTGAAACAGGATGATGGTCTGCTGAAGTAATAGCGGCATCATTTTTCTGAACGCCTGCGGCAGAATAATCAGACGCATCGACTGTCCATAACTCATGCCCAGTGCAGATGCGGCAGCAGCCTGACCCTTTGGAATAGACTGGATACCAGCACGCACAATTTCAGAAAAGTAAGCAGCTTCAAACAGCATAAACGCGACGATACTGGAAACCAGTGCGGTATCAATGGTCAGATATTGGCCTGTTGCTGCAGTATAAATAAACGGTACAGCAAAATAAAACCACATCAGAACCAGTAGCAGAGGAATGGAACGGAATAGGTTGACATAGGCCTGTGCAATCACATTCAGGACTCTGATCGAAGACAGACGCATCAAGGCAAGGAGGGTACCAATCGCAATCCCCCCGATTGTTGCCACAACCACGACTTTTAAGGTAATGCTGAAACCATGCCAGAGCGCAGGTCCCGACTGCTGTAAATCACTGAGAAAAGAAGTTAACCATTCCATGCTATTTTCCTCCTGATATTAAACCAGGAATGCGCAGACGCTTTTCCAGCAGGTTCATGGCAAAGATGAGACAGATATTGATAACAATAAAAATCACAGTGACATAGGTGTAAATTTCGATCGTATTCTGGGTGTATTCACTGATGGTTTTCATCTGTGAAATGATTTCAGCAACGCCGACTAAAGATGCAACTGACGTGTTTTTCACGCAGTTGGTTAGTTCCGAGCTCAACGGCGGTAAAATGGTACGAAAAGACTGTGGCAGAATGACGTAACGGTACAGTTGCACCGTGGAAAATCCCATGGCATAACCCGCATTAATTTGCCCAGTCGGTAAGGCTTCAATACCTGTGCGCACCTGTTCACATACACGCGCTGCGGTAAAGAGTCCGAGTCCAATACTGGCCGAAATCAGCGCAGTGGTATTGGCGCCAAGATCATTCATCCACCAGTTTTTGATGGGTGCAGGGAGAAAGTTGGGAACCACATAAAACCAGATAAATAACTGAACCAGTAACGGTACATTCCGGAACAAGGTCACATAAGCTGTGCCAATGGCTCTGGCTGTTTTATTTGGAAGCGTGCGCATAATCCCGAGGATACTGCCCAGCAGCATGGCAATAGTCCATGCAACAATAGCAATCACGATCAGCCATCCCAGGCCCGTTATAATCCAGTTCAGGTAGGTGGTGTCTCCAATACCTGTCGATTGCCACAAAACTCCCCAGTTCCAGCTATAATTCATAATAACTCCTGAGAAGAAACGGGAGAACATCCTCTGTTCCCCGGTTCTGCAATAATATTCTTGTTATAGAGGGGAATTACTCATCCCGATCATGTGGATTGGCAATTAGAGCTTTGAGCTGATCAGACATCGCAAAGTCTAGGTTAATATTTTTTGGTGGAATCGGTTGCTGAAACCATTTCTTATACATGTTATTGATTTCACCAGAAGCGTAAGTAGCTTTAATGGCATCATCAACGACCTGTTTAAAGCCAGTGTCACCTTTACGGAGCATACAACCATAGATTTCATGGATTGGCGCAGTGCCCACAATTTCCCATTGATTTGGATCTTTGGCTTTAGATTTTTCACCTGCAAGCAAAATATCATCCATCATGAATGCGACAGCACGACCATTTTGTAGCATCAGGAATGACTCAGCATGGTCTTTGGCAGAAATGATTTCGCCAATACCGAGTTCTTGCTGATGTTGACGGATATAGCGTTCAGAGGTGGTTCCCGCCGTTGTGACCAGCTTCTTGCCTTTTAAATCTGAAAAATCTTTAACTCCAGAATTTTTGGCGGTTAGCAGTCTTGAGCCAACTTCAAAGAAACCTACCGAGAAATCAACCTGTTGCTGACGTTCTTTATTGTTGGTGGTCGAACCACATTCCAGATCGACCGTACCATTCGATACCAGTGGAATACGGTTCTGGCTGGTCACAAGGTTATAGCGGATTTTCAGGTCTGGCATGTTGAGCTTTTGCTTAACGGCCTCAACTACTTTTAGTTGCAGGTCATGCGCATAACCGACTGGCTGATTTGGATTGGAAGCAATGTAAGAAAAAGGAATCGAGGAATCACGATAACCAAGTACAATCGTACCAGAGCTTTTGATCTTGTTTAATGTGTCTGAAGATGAGGCATTACCATCAGCCGCTTTTTCACCAGCAGCAGGGGCCTTATTGTCACTACAGGCACTTAATCCCAACATCAGCGCGCTTGCACAAAGTAGGGAGGTCATGGTGCGTTTATGTTTCATATACAAAACTCCTTTTGTATCGTTATGATCGCATTCGTAATTGTTGCGGTTTAACCGTTCATTGTTATGAAAAATAATGTTTTCTTTCTAAACATAAAAAATACATTATTTTTCATCTTAATAAAAGTTAATACGTTTGCTCAAGCGATATTCTTTACCGTTTTGTTAATGGTAACTGTTGATGAATTAAGCAATTTTTTAAAGGAAAAATCCGATTAAAAGTTGCAAGAAACATAAAGCATAATGTATGCCATGACTTTGACCCTTATTTTTCAGGTTGAGTGAACAGAAGCAGTGATTTGAATGAATATCTTAAGCAAGCTGGATCATTGTTAAAGTTGCGGCATGGCAAGACAAGAACGGAATAAGATCAAGCAAACTGAAATGAGATTGCTGAGTGCTCATAAAAAAAAGCGGCCTGATCAGCCGCTTTGAAATAGATTAAAAATTAAAACATGGATTCTTCTGAGTTCGCTGAAATTTTATGAATTGAAAGATCTGCACCACGATATTCATCTTCCTGAGAAAGACGCAGCCCAAGTGTCGCTTTTAACAGGCCATAGACAAGGAAACCGCCAGCCAATGCAACGATAATCCCCAAGCTGGTGCCAATAATTTGTGAAATAATGGAAACGCCACCGAGACCGCCCAGCGCTTGTTGCCCAAAGATTCCCGCGGCAATGCCACCAAAGGCACCACATACGCCGTGTAAAGGCCAGACACCCAGTACATCGTCTACTTTTAGTTTGTTTTGGGTATAGGTAAAAAGGTAAACAAATAGTGCACCAGCGGTTCCGCCAATCAATAACGCACCAATAGGGTGCACAATGTCAGAACCTGCACAAATTGCGACGAGGCCCGCCAATGGACCATTATGCAAGAAGCCAGGGTCATTTTTACCCATAAAGTTTGCTGCAAGCGTTCCACCTACCATTGCCATGAGCGAGTTAATCGCAACCAGACCTGAAATCGCCTCAACCCGTTGAGCGCTCATCACGTTAAAGCCAAACCAGCCTACGATCAAAATCCATGAACCTAAAGCAAGGAATGGAATTGATGAAGGCGGGTGTGCGCTGACACGACCATCATTTTTATAGCGACCATGACGTGCACCCAGCAAAATCACGGCAGCCAAGGCAATCCAGCCACCCATGGCATGTACCACAACGGAACCTGCAAAATCATGGAAACTTGCACCAAATGAGTTCTCGAGCCACTTTTGCAAACCATAATTGCCATTCCAGATCATGCCTTCAAAGAAAGGATAGATCAGTGCCACCAAAAGCAAGGTCGCGATGGCTTGCGAGCGCATCTTGGCACGCTCCGCAATCCCGCCTGAGATAATCGCAGGAATCGCAGCAGCAAAGGTCAGCAAGAAGAAACAGCGCATCAGGTTATAGCCATGATCCGAGGCTAAAGTGCTGCCTGCATGGAAGAAGTTTTGACCATAGGCAATCCAGTAGCCGACAAAGAAATAGGCAATCGCTGAAATGGCGAAATCGGTTAGGATTTTACTTAAGGCATTGACCTGGTTTTTATGGCGTACTGTGCCGAGTTCCAGAAACGCAAAGCCAGCATGCATTGCCAATACCAGTACTGCACCGAGCAGTAAGAAAAATAGATCTACGTTTTGCATAGTGGTGCTCAAAAAAAGTGCTAAATTCGATTCTGGCGCATATATTTGATTCATTTTTTGCACCAAAAAGGATTTAGTAAATCTAAAAATTCAGGCTGTAGTGAAACAACCCAATTTGATGAAATAGATAATGCAAAAAGTGCACCAATTTAGAAATTAATTTGTAATTTTGGTGAATAGTGGTGCAATTTGCTTAAAAATAGCACAGTTTTTTGGCGTGGATTGAAACTACCATCAGAATTTAGCTTAGCTTTGTTTTAAGACAACACGCGTTAGAAGGCTCATTAAGACATCCGCAGATTTCATTCTGATCAAGTTGAATGAAACCTGCGGAAGAAAAAGACAGCGTGTTTACATTACCGGTGGGGTATAGGTTAAGGTTCTACCTAAAATCCATAATAAGAACAAAACCAAAGGAAGGTGAACAATCAGTTGCGTGACGGTAAAACCAATCACATCTTTGGCCTTGAGTTTTAAAATCCCTAGCATTGGCAACATAAAGAATGGATTGATCAGGTTGGGCAAAGCTTCCGCAGCATTATAGATCTGTACCGACCAACCTAAATGCACTTGTAGATCATTGGCCGCCTGCATCACATAAGGCGCTTCAATAATCCATTTACCACCGCCTGATGGGACAAAGAAACCCAGTACCGCAGAATAAATGCCCATCACAATGGCAAAAGTTTCTTTCGAGGCAATCGAGACAAAGAACTCTGCAATGTAGTGCGATAACGATAGGTCTTCGCCGTTCAAGGCTTGCGTCATAATAAAGGCGATACTGCCGTAGAGCGGGAACTGAATCAGAATCCCTGACACAGCAGGAACAGCCTGACTGACAGCGTTCAGGAAGTTACGTGGTGTGCGGTGTAAAGCAAGTCCTAGCATTAAAAATACAAAGTTATAGGTGTTGAGACTGGAAATGGCAATGATCGGATTGGTCTTGGAAAACTCGATAAACATCCAGATCAAGCCTAGCGCCACTACAATAATCGTTAATAACGGTGAGTTCTCCAGCCAGTCGCCTGGTCGAGTCGATTTAACTTCAGTTTTTTCTTCTTCATCAAAACTTAGCTCAAAATCCTGCATGGTTTTAACATTGTCACCTTTTGGTGCAGACCAATAAGCAATCGCAATCGAGACAATTACCAAGATCAAGGTCATCACCAAAGACTGCCACAGGAAAATTGTTTCAGTAAATGGAATCACACCTGTCAGGTTATAGATTGATTCGGGTAGGCTGGCTTTATTGGCCTGTAATTGAGCGGCGGATGAACTGATCCCTAATGCCCACGTTGCACCCATGCCAATAATCGCAGCAGCAGCGGCAGCGCGATAATCCATATTGAGTTCTTTACGCTTTGCTAGCGCGATCACCAGTAAAGCGGTCAAAATGGTACTGACCGCCCAATTGACCAATGAAATGAGCAGACTTGTGGTGGCAACCAACACAATGGCACTACGTCCTGAATGCGGAATACGTGCCATCATCTGAATCAGTTTTTTCACAGGTGCAGAAACAGAAACCACATAACCGACAATGATTAACATGGTCATTTGCAAGGTAAAAGGAATTAGACTCCAGAAGCCATTTCCAAATGAACTGGCAACATCCTGTACGGGGGCACCGATACAGATCGCAGCGAATGAAACAATAATGACACCAAGTAAGGCAAAAATATAAGAGTCAGGAAACCATTTCTCTGACCAGTTACTGATACGTAACGCGAAACGTTCCAATAGGGCAGGTTGTTTACTCATCTTAAGCATCCATCTTTGATGTTGTGATATGAAATTCATTTGTCCTAAATGAATTTTTGCTGCCTAAAAACGGCTAAAAGTGATGCTCGGAAAAGCATCACTTCTATTAAAAATAAAAAGAGAGTGTGTGATTAGACTTTGGCTTCAATCAACAGCTCGACGCCCGTTGCATCCTGAATCTGTTGTTCAGTCACATCAGGTGCCAGTTCTACCAGTTTGATGCCTTCTGCAACAACATCCAGAACACCCAAGTCGGTAATAATACGATGTACCACTTTTTGGCCTGTTAATGGCAAGCTGCATTGTTTAACGATTTTGGCAGTCCCATCTTTGGCATTGTGTTCCATCAAGACCACCACGCGCTGTACGCCTGCTACCAGATCCATGGCACCGCCCATGCCTTTTACTTTCTTGCCCGGAATCATCCAGTTAGCCAAGTCGCCTTGTTCAGAGACTTCCATGGCACCCAGAATTGCGATATTGACATGTCCACCACGAATCATGGCGAAAGATTCGCTGCTTGAGAAAAATGCAGCACCTGCACGAGCTGTAACGGTTTGTTTACCTGCATTAATTAAATCAGGATCAAGTTGCTGCTCTGTTGGAAATTCACCAATCCCAAGCAAACCGTTTTCTGATTGCAACCAGACATCAATATCCTCTGGAATGTAATTGGCAACCAGTGTGGGAAGGCCAATGCCGAGATTGACGTAGAAACCATCTTGTAATTCTTGTGCGGCACGTTGTGCCATTTGTTCACGTGTCCATGCCATGATTATGCGTCCTGTGCTTTAAGCGTTTTTTGTTCGATCCGTTTTTCTGGTGTGGCATTCAGCACCACACGATTAACATAGATCCCTGCTAAATGGATTTCATCTGGATCAAGTTCGCCGATTTCAACAATCTGTTCCACTTCGGCAATGGTGATCTTTCCTGCCATCGCACATTCAGGATTGAAGTTTTGTGCGGTTTTACGGAACACCAGATTGCCTGCTTTATCTGCCTTATAGGCTTTAACCAGTGCCACATCTGCGGTAAGAGAAGGTTCCAGAATGTAGGTACGGCCATTAAAATCACGTTGTTCTTTGCCTTCAGCAACCAGTGTGCCTGCACCTGTTGCGGTATAAAAGGCAGGAATACCTGCGCCACCAGCACGTAATTTTTCAGCCAACGTCCCTTGTGGGGTGAGTTCAACTTCCAGTTCGCCGTTTAGATATTGGCGTTCGAATTCTTTATTTTCACCGACATAAGAAGAAATCATTTTTTTAATTTGTCGGGTCTTGAGCAATACGCCTAAGCCAAAATCATCAATGCCTGCATTATTGGAAATACAGGTGAGACCTGTCACGCCACTTTCTTTCAGAGCCTGAATCAAAGCCTCAGGAATACCGCATAAACCAAAACCGCCAACTGCAAAGGTCTGTTGATCTTTCACGACATCTTGTAATGCCAGTGCAGCCGTCGAATAGACTTTATTCATTTTTTCACCTGTAAATTCCTTGGTTTTTATTAGTTTTAGCACTCGGGACTTATTTACAGAAGTTTAAATTTTTAAAGGATTAATGAGGGAAACTCATTAATACAAGCAAATTCATCTATTTCACTAACACGGTACTCTGACGGGGCTTAGCCAAAATCATGCTGTAAGAGGATTTCGATAAACTCGGCTGAAATATTGGAAAGCTCAAAATCCTTTTTATACACAATGCCGATCGCCTGAGGCAATTTGCCATCCTCAATCTCAATCAAGACATTATGTTCCTTGTCGATAAAGTTTTGAAAATGGCGCGGAATGGCACTAACCCCCATATCAAGTGCAACAAAGCTGGAGAGGGAACTGATCTGATGGCATTCGACTTTTAAATCCAAAGTCAGATGGTTTTTAAGACAGTTTTCTTCAATCAGATGTCGCACAATTGATGGGTGCTGTAAAGTCACAAAAGGATTGGCGCACAATTGCTTCCAACTGATTGAATCTGCGCTTGCCAGTGGATGTGTTTTGGGGAGCAAGGCAAGAAAGTCTTCTTCAAATAACGGCTTAAATTCCAGTTGATCATTGCGTGGCGGCTCAAAGCAAATACCAATTTCAAAAATACCATCTTGGACATTTTCCAGCACTTTTTCATTCGGAATATCATGAATGGAAAAGCTGATATTTGGATGCTTGGCTAAAAAGCTATGGATCACCTGTGGCAAAATCGCATGGGTGACAAAGGGCATCGAAGCAATATTGAGGGTGCCGCGATTCAGTTTAAAACGTTGTTTAACATCCTTTTCCATATCTTCCCAATTGGCCAATAATTTCTTGGCATAAGGAATCAACGATTTACCTTCCTGTGTCAGTTCTACGCGACGCGTGTTGCGTTTAAACAGTTTGCCACCCAGTTCTTCTTCCAGTGATTTGATACTCAAGCTTAAAGCAGACTGGCTGAGATGCAATTCAGCAGAGGCATTTGCATAATTCAGGGTACGGGTCAAAGCCAGAAATGCCTTGAGTTGCTTTAAAGTCATGGTGGAAGACCTATGCGGAAAGTTTTTGATTTATATGGTGTAATTTATAAAAAAAACCGCACCTTGTGACTGGCATTTTTGTTAATTTGGTATTGCACAGCAAGCTGTTTATTTTAAATAAGTCGTCGTCAGATTATTGCTTAATTCTCTCTAAATATCGAAAAATGAATTTTAAAATAAAGATCTAAATATACTTTGATGGGATTGATGAGTATTTTTGAATAGTTGATTTGTTTTATTAATCAATTAAATTTATTACAGTGCATTTTATTATATTGTTGATTTTTAATTATAATTTAAATTATTTATTTTGTTTTAATGATGTTGTTTTTTATGATTTTAATGCTATTTTAAAATACGTTTTTAGTGCGCGTCTTTGTTGTGATTTATGTGCTGCAGTAGGCAGTATTAAAATTTTTATGGTTAGGATAACCACCACAGTATAAAAAAAATATTTGGTTGACCCTGACATATATTCTTGAAAATGGAGTAAAAGAATATGTGGGACTTATTTGTCATTCTGCTGTCTTTGGGCTTGTTGATGTACACCGCCTATCGTGGCTTTTCCGTGATTTTGATGGCGCCCTTGTGCGCACTGTTGGCGGTTTTTCTGATTAACCCCGCCAATGTGCTGCCGTTTTATTCAGGCGTTTTTATGCCGAAAATGGTCAATTTTATCAAAGATTATTTTCTGGTGTTCTTGCTGGGCGCGATCTTTGGCAAAGTGGTGGAAATGTCGGGGATTGCCGAGTCCATTGCCCGTACCATTGTGAACTGGATTGGTGCTAAAAAAGCCATTTTAACCGTGGTTTTACTCGGTGCAATTCTGACGTATAGCGGTGTCAGCCTATTTGTGGCGGTATTTGCGATCTATCCATTTGCCAATCAGCTGTTCCAACAGGCCAATATTCCAAAACGTTTAATTCCGGGCACGATTGCCTTAGGCGCATTTACATTCACCATGGATGCACTGCCAGGTACACCACAAATTCAGAACGTGATTCCAACCACATTTTTTGGCACCAATATTTATGCAGCGCCGTTTCTCGGTGTGATTGGAGCGATCTTCGTCTTGGGTATGGGGCTATTGTATCTGGAGTCACGTCGTAAAGCTGCGGCGCGTGCAGGCGAGGGTTACGCGGGATTTGCTGCTGAGGATAAAGTCACGCCAGCGACTGCCGATGTTGAGGCATCAACGCCGACGCATGGTTCAGCATTACGTCAATGTATGGCCTTTGTTCCGTTGATTCTGGTTGCAGTCATGAACCGTTATCTGTCTACGGCAATTAAAGAATGGTATCCGAATGGTTTTGATTTTAATGCAATTGGTTTAGCGAATTACAGCGTGGATGTGGCAAAAACAGGCGCAATCTGGGCTGTCGGTTTGGCCTTGATTGTCGGGATTATTGCTGCGATTTTGTTTGATTATCAGCGCGTGGTGACCAACTTTAAAGAAGGTGTGAATGCAAGTATTGGTGGTTCATTGCTGGCAGTGATGAATACCGCTTCTGAATATGGTTTTGGTGCGATCATTGCGGCATTGCCAGGCTTTGCTTTGATCAGTCATGCACTTGGTACTACCTTTACTAATCCGTTGGTGAATGGTGCAGTGACGACGACGGTATTAGCTGGGATTACGGGTTCGGCTTCAGGCGGGATGAGTATTGCATTGAGTGCGATGGCCGAGACCTATAACGCTGCCATTGTGGCCGCGGGCATTCCACCCGAAGTGATGCATCGCGTGGTAGCGATGGCGTCAGGTGGTATGGACACGCTTCCACATAATGGTGCTGTGATTACCTTACTCGCGGTAACAGGCTTAACCCATAAGCAATCCTATAAAGATATTTTTGCAGTGACCGTGATTAAAACCTTGGCGGTATTTGTGGTGATTGCTGCATTTACATGGTTCGGTATTGTTTAAGACGAATTTTAATTTGAGCTTGCCTATATTGATTGGCGAGCAATACAGATCATTAAGAACAGGAGTAGCACAGTGACTCAACAACTCGAAGCCAAAGTGGCATTTATTACCGGTTCAGCCAGTGGCATTGGTTTAGAAATTGCGAAAAAATTTGCTCAGGAAGGTGCGAAAGTGGTGATTTCTGATGTTAATGCCGAGAAATGCCAGCAAGCGGTTGAGCAGTTAAACCAGCAAGGTTTTGAAGCCTTATCTGCGCCTTGTGATGTGACTGATGAACAGGCATATAAAGCGGCAATTGATTTGACCATGCAAAGCTTTGGTCGTTTGGATATCCTGATCAATAATGCGGGTTTTCAGCATGTTGCGGCAATTGAAGATTTCTCAACTGATATTTATCAGAAACTGGTTCAGGTGATGCTGACAGGGTCATTTATCGGGATTAAACATGCGTTTCCGATTATGAAAGCGCAAAAATATGGTCGGATTATCAATATGTCTTCGATCAATGGCTTGATTGGCTTTGCTGGTAAGGCTGGTTATAACAGTGCCAAGCATGGGGTGATTGGCTTAACCAAAGTGGCAGCTTTGGAATGTGCGCGTGACGGGATTACCGTGAATGCATTATGCCCAGGTTATGTCGATACGCCGTTGGTACGTGGGCAAATTTCGGACTTGGCAAAAACCCGAAATGTGAGTCTGGAAAGTGCTTTGGAAGATGTAATTTTAGCGATGGTGCCACAGAAGCGTTTACTCAGCGTGGAGGAAATTGCTGATTATGCGATTTTCCTTGCCAGCAGCAAAGGCGCAGGAATCACAGGTCAGGCGGTGGTAATGGATGGTGGTTATACCGCACAGTAATCCGTTAATCTGATTGAATAAGCCGCTCCATTGGGCGGCTTTATTCTTTATAGAGCTGATTATATTCGAGCGCGCTACTTTCGCCGTCTGATTATTGCTACACTTTTTCTATTTCAGGCGGAATTGTGATGTCTTTTGATCTTAAAGTCAGTTTAAAACAAAGGGCTGAACCTTCTGCACAGCAGAAAAAGCTGAATCGCCTGATTGATCAAATAGAACAGCAAAAAATCAGCCTTGCAACATGGCAAAATGCCCAAGCCGAGATTCAACGACACACACGGCAAAAGCTGATGCCTGTGTATAGCAAATTGCATGAAGTCTTGTTTCAGCAGTTAGATCAGCTTTGGAATTTGTTGCAGCAGCATGAGTTTTCCAAAGCCGATATGCAGCAACTCGATGAAAAAATTGCCCAGCTTGCCCAAATGTTAAAGCGTTCCAAAATGTTGAAGGATGAACAGTTAAGCGTGGTTAAGCAGATTGATACTTTTTATCAGCAACATGCCGAGCAATCGCTTAAAAAGAATAAAAAAGTACAGTCAGCCAAGTTTGAACAGAATGAAAGTTATGAACAAAATACAGAATTAGAACAAGATGACTTTGAGCAATATGCGGCCGAGCAGCAGCAGGCACGTGAACAGGCCAAGCAACTTCGACAGCAGCAAAAACGTGAACAAGCTGAGCAGATGGCAGCACAGTCATTGAAAACCGTGTATTTAAAAATTGCTGCCATGATTCATCCTGACCGTGAGCAAGACGAGACTAAGAAAGAAGAAAAAACTGAGTTGTTCCAACAGGCGAGTCAGGCGTATGAGCAGCAGGATTTGTTTTATTTACTGAAACTCCAATTACAGCTTGAACAGAATAAAGGTGTTGGGGCTAAAGAGTTATCGGCAGAGCAAGTAAAGTTTTATAAATTGGCTTTGGATGCGCAAAGTCAGCAGCTTGAAAGTCAAATTGAGGAGATTCTGGATTCTTTTCAGTTAGCGAAGAAAGTCAAAGCTGAGCATCTGCATATTGGTGATGTGTATAAAGCCATAGATGCGGATTGTGCTGAGTTAAAGCAGCAGTTGAAGTGGGAAAAAGAACGTTTAAAGCATATGAAAAAGGTGAGTGGGGTGGAGATGTTATTGGGGCATGGCGTGCTTTGATTTTCCCTCACCCCCTTGCGAAGCAGTGCTTCTCATCTCTGAGGGAGAGGGAACTTCATTGCGTATCGAATAACTATCAAATTCACAAAGGATGCTCCCTCTCCCTCAGGGAGAGGGTTGGGGTGAGGGAAATTAAAAAGAGGAGAAAAAAATGAAACTAGACCCACAATTATTAGAATTCGCCAAAACCATGCGCAGTAATGCGACTGATGTTGAACATCTGATGTGGCAATTACTTCGGGCTAAACGGTTTATGAATCTGAAATTTCGCAGACAGCATGTGATGAAATCTTATTTCTGTTAGAAAGGAAGAATACAATAACTATTAGATGTATTCTCTATATCTATTTCTAATTCATCAGTTGATAATATTAGTAGACTAATATGAAATTCATAGCATATTGAGTGGCTATCGTTGGGTTTTAAATATGATAATTTTAATTTATTACCAGATTTTAATATGGATTGTTGAAATTCATTGCATGATATATTGAAAGGGCTGCTAGATAAGTATAAGTTTTCCTTAGACTTTTCTTTTAAAAATTTAAAATTTAATTCCCTAGGTATTTCTTCATTATTTATTCCTGAAATAGATAAGTTGAAAGTATCTGTATTTTGATTATTAGACGTTACTAAAATGGCTTTTTCATTTTTCCACTTACCACTCTTTTTAGCTAAAAATAATAGAAAAACTTCACAAAAATCTCTTGTTTTATAACAAACAGATATTTCTAAAACTTCATCTCTTATAGAATTGAAATCTTTGAACCATGTACTATCTCCAAAAGCTCTTTCATTAAAATACAAGTAACTAGAAAACTGCATAGGTAAAATATTAGGGAGATGCTCTAATAATTGATATCTTTCTAATAGTTTTTTGTAGTTGTTGTACTCACCATTTTCTTCTTCTAAACAATAACAATTAATAGCTAGGCAAGTTAAAAGATTTGTATCTAAATAAGAGCGAATGATGTTGGTGTAACTTTTAACACTTTTGTCAAGCTGTTTCTTACAGTATTTATTGTGAATAATAGATTCATTTTCATTAATGTATTTTAAAATTTGATATAACATTCTAAAAAAATTACTAAATTGAAGATGATCTTTTTTTAGGTTTAGCTTAAGCTTTTTAAGGTAGCTTATATTTTTATTATTTTCTATAAATACCTGAATATTTTTGGATAAATTGTTTTGATTTTTTATTTCTACAAGCAATTCAATAAGTTTGAAAATTCTATTTTCAATTTCAGAAATTTCATTTTTCCTTGATTGCTCTAAAAAAGTAAATATTAAAAAGATTAAGTTAACAAATCCAAATATTAAACCCAATGTACCCGCAAGGAAACTACCAAAATAACCCAGATTTACTATATAGAGGTCATCTTTAGTAATATTTTTACCCCCTGTGAAATATTTCATCATTGTTGGTATGAAAGCGCCTAAATCCTCTAAAAAAAATAAGGATGAGAGTGCTATAATAAAACCTATAATGGTCAAGTATTTTACTAAATCTTTATTC